>JACQUH010000233.1 GCA_016210375.1 Chloroflexota bacterium | reverse complement strand
GTGGCGATGAGGTCTATGGACTCTAGCGGCAAGAGGTGCAGATTACGGGCATCGCCGTGGTACAGCTCCTGCTGGGACGGCGGCAGCGGCTCGGTGAGCGAGCCGGAGAAGTTCAGGCGGTCCCAGGTGAGCATCAGGGCGTCCCGGTTGATGTCCACGCCGACGCCGTCCCGCCCCGTGAGCTTGCACTCCACCAGCGTGGTGCCGCCGCCGGCCATCTGGTCCAGGACGCGCTCCCCGGGCTGGGAGTAGCGAAGGATGACGTTGCGGGCGATCTGGGGCGCCCAGTTGCCGCGATAGTCGGAGCGATGGGTGGCCCAGCGGCCCCGGCTGGGAAACGACCAGAGGGTGGTGGTCTCGGTCTTGAATTCGGTAGGCTGAAGGAGCTTGGGGCGCTGGTGCCCTCGGAGGCGGATGTTCTTGCCTTCAATTACAACCGCGTCGTGGCCTTCATAAAAGGATAAATATTCTTGCCGTGACAGCTTGGCCATTGATACGAGAGCCTTTTGCTCTTGATAAATGGCAATAGCTTCATGAAGTTGCTTTTTTGAAGGGCGTGGGCTCATTGAAAAGACTCGTTTAGAGCTATTAGCGCCATGGCAACTTAGAGGCGTCCTTGGTTAGCGATTGCAACGAAATTCTCCAAAGTCACGATCTTCACCTTGTCCCCATAGTTAAGATATTCTTTCAATCCGCCTCCAACGTAGAAATCTCTAAGTTTCCACCCATTGCCCCCAAGTACAATGTATGCCCCCTGGTACTCTCCAACCCCTTTTACCAAAGCATCCGCAAGACAAATAGCCTCAAAGGGTACTTTTTGCTCTGCTGTTCCTGAAACCTGCTGCCACTTGAGAGATATTATCCATTTTCTGGAAAGTGAGTCTTGGGCCAGAACATCCACCCTGTGACGTCCACCTCCTAACCTCTGCCCAATGTATGCTTGGGTAACGATGGTGTACCCGCCACGCCGCAACGCTGGCAAGACCATTTCTTCTAAGACGGCCCCGGTTGTGGTATTTCGTGAAGCCATAAAGATAACCGTATATAGAAGGATATCAGGGCAAGGGGCTAGCTATGTACTTGTTTGACTTAGTCCGCCGCGGCCAACTGCAAGTAGCCGTTGAAGCTGATCAAGGCTTAGCGATTCCCCTCTGTGACGGTGAACCATTCGGTGGCAGTTGGCACACAGCGGAATAAGGTCTTGTTGAGGATCAACTAGCTGTTGCCCAGCAGCCAATGGCTTTACATGATGAACCTCAATGTACCCGTTGGCATGCTGGGGGGTATAAGTATCATCAAAGAAGAAACCGCAACCTTTACACTTTGTCCCGTGGTACAGAATAGCTTTTGCTCTGTTACGTGAATCGCGTTCATATTCCCTGTGTAATCGGAATGAAACAGCCCCCTCAATGGCTCCGCCAGCCTCATCTGCTCCCGCATTTCCACCAAACCTATCTTCTACGTCAATTCCGACGTTAGCCGCTCCCCTTTCTACGCCGAGCGTATAAGCGCATACAGCACACCGGTGGCGCGTAGGCCCGCCTTGATAGTTCGGCAACCTCTTCAGCAAATCAATGGGTGCCACATTGTTGTGTCCACACTGTTCTACTACGCTAGGGTCACCAGAGTACTTCGCGCCTAGTGTATAGGCGCAAACTGCGCACTTGTGCCTACCTTGTCCCGCCTGCGATTCAGACAGTAATGCGATGACTTCATCGGGTATCGAGTTGCCGTGTGGACACTGCGCCATTGCCTGCTGCCCGTGTTAGCCAAAGCCGCGAAATAGCTTGCCCGGAAGGAAACAACTCGCTGGAATTCCAGGCGTGGTTACGATTTCATAGTATTAGGCTTTGGCAACGTGATCTTATCGGTGCATCACCGATCTTGGCCCAACGAAAGCGATCGTTGGGATCGGATCGTTGATCAGATCTGGGCAAATGATCAAGGGGTTTGTGATCCAGATCACAAGGTTTCTGGGCAAAAGAAAAGGGCCAGTCTTCGGACTGGCCCTCTGCTTTTGGCAGTGTTGGTGAGAACGATTTACCTTCGCCCCGGTCCCGCCTCCCGGCGCAATGCTTCCGCCTTGTCGGTGCGCTCCCAGGGCACGTCCAGCTCCTTGCGGCCAAAGTGGCCGTAGGAGGCCACTTACCGGGGCGGCGCAAGTGCGAATGGGAGCAAGGGGTCAGGGCGAACACGCGGACCCGCCCCTAGCGTAGTGGGGGAATAGCTATGGCGAAGGCCTTAGACCGGCAGGTTTCGGATGCGATACCTGTGGTCTTCTATGGTGACCATGACGCCGTTGAGGACGGCAAGCTCCAGATAAGGCAGGGAGCGTTCGAGTATAGGGTTGACATGGGCTGAACCTGCACGGGCAAGGCGCAGGGAGATGAGCGAGGGCCTCGCCATCCTTGAGCGAGCAATGATGGCAGAGAAATCCATGTCCTGGGTAAGGATAACGCGGTCGTGTTGGAGGGCCATGGCAACGATTGCTTCATCGGGCGCGTTGGCTGGCAGAAGCGAGTCCGCTGGGACAACATCGTGGCCGAGGGAACGCAAATGCAGGATCGTTCTGGGTGAGATGTTGAGGTCGGCTTGCAGTCTCATGGCACCGCTATGGTCCGGTCGCTGGCAAGCCAGGCGCCGTACCTCGCTGCCTCATAGATGTCCTCCAACTCAAGGAGAGGGTACTCTTCTACGATCTCCTTGGCCGAGTAGCCGCTTCCCAGGAGTTTCAACACGAACTCCACGGTAATGCGGATGCCCCGAATGGTGGCCTTGCCCTCGCACACGGCCGGGTCTATCTTGATGCGGTTGAACATGGCTCCTCTATCATCCCGCAGAGGATATCGCAATGCAATCCTATGCGCGCCGACGGAGCCAGCCTGACCGCTGGCCCCGTCGCATCATCCTCTGACACGCCTATCGGACTGTGGGTAGCCCCGCCTCCCGGCGCAAGGCCTCCGCCTTGTCGGTGCGCTCCCAGGGCACGTCCAGCTCCTCGCGGCCGAAGTGGCCGTAGGAGGCCACCTGCCTGTAGATGGGCCGCCGCAGGTTCATGTTGTGGATGATGGCGCCAGGCCGCAGGTCAAAGTGCTTCTTGACCAGCCCCTGGATGACCTCGTCGCTGACCCTGGCCGTCTGGTAGGTCTCCACGCTGACCGATATAGGCTCTGCCATGCCGATGGCGTAGGAGATCTGCACCTCCGCCCGGTCGGCCAGGCCGGCGGCAACGATGTTCTTGGCGACATAGCGGGCGGCGTAGGCCCCGGAGCGGTCTACCTTGGTGGGGTCCTTGCCGGAGAAGGCGCCGCCGCCGTGACGGGCGCTGCTGCCGTAGGTGTCCACCAGGATCTTGCGGCCTGTCAGCCCGGTATCGGCGTTGGGGCCGCCGTTGACAAAGATGCCCGAAGGATTGATGTAGTACTTGGTCTCCTCGTCCAGCAGGCGGGAAGGCAACACGGGCTTCACCACGTGCTCCATGACGTCCCTCTGGATGCGCTCCAGGCTGGCCTCTCGGCTGTGCTGCGCGCTGACCACAACAGTGTGAATCCGCTTGGGCACGCCATAGGCGTACTCAATGGTCACCTGGGACTTGCCGTCGGGCCGCAGGTAGGGGATGATTCCCTCCTTACGCACCAGGCTGAGGCGCTTGCAGAGGGCGTGGGCCAGGGAGATGGGTAGGGGCATCAGCTCCGCCGTCTCGCTGCAGGCGAAGCCCACCATCATGCCCTGGTCGCCCGCACCCAGCTTCTCCCAATCGTCCTCCCTATGGCCCACGCGGACCTCCAGGGACGTGTCCACCGCCTGTTTGATGTCCTGGGACTGCTCCTTGATGGACACCACTACGCCGCAGGTGTTGAAGTCAATGCCGTAGTTGGCGTTGGTATAGCCAATGTTACGTATGGTTTCCCGGACTACCTGGGGGATGTCCACGTAGCAGTCTGTGGTGACCTCGCCCATCACCACCACCAGGCCCGTGGTGACGCCCGTCTCGCAGGCGACGCGGCCCATGGGGTCCTTGGCCAGGATGGCGTCCAGGATGGCGTCCGACACCTGGTCGCACAGCTTGTCGGGGTGTCCCTCGGTGACGGACTCCGAAGTCCACAGCAATGAGGGCGTTTCGCTAAAGGTGAGGCCCATGTGGTTGTGCTCCTTGGGCTAGATTGCCGATCCCTTCTCCACTTGTGGGAGAGGTTAGTATGAGGGGTACCCTACACCCTCACCCTGAAT
>JACQUH010000230.1 GCA_016210375.1 Chloroflexota bacterium | reverse complement strand
GAGTGGGGTAGGGGTGGGGGAAGCCGGCGTGGGGCGAGCGCACGCCAGCAGGAAAACACCCAGGACCGCCGTGGCTACGAGGCGAAGGGCAGCGCTACTCATTGCCAAGGGTCTGCTTCTGGTTGAACCGGTTCATCGCGGCGTCCAGCCCCCTGGCCGCGACCCAGGCAACGGCTTCCATCGCCACGTCCAGCGTCTTGCGGGCAACTGCCCGTTCTTGCGCAGAGAAGGCGCCGAGCACGTGGTCAACGGCGTCGCTCTCTGGGGGGTGGCCGATGCCGATGCGCAGGCGGGGGAACTCCTGGGTGCCCAGCTCGGCGATGATGGACTTGAGGCCGTTGTGGCCGCCAGCGCTGCCCTGGGGCCGCAGACGGATTTCCCCCAGGGGGAGGTCCATGTCGTCGTACACCACGAGAAGGGAAGAAGGTGGCTGCCGGTAGCGGTCCAGAAGGTACCGGGCAGCCAGGCCGCTGCGGTTGACGTAGGTGCGGGGCTTCGCCAGCACCACCGGCTGGCCTTCAATGCTCCCTTCTCCATAGACGGCGTGGGCCCGGCGCTGATTCAGGGCGACACGGTGCAGGCGCGCGAGGCCGTCTATGCACGAGAACCCGACGTTGTGGCGCGTGCCGGCGTACTCCTTTCCGGGGTTTCCCAGGCCTATGACGATGATCATGGGGTGCGGAGGACCTCCTGGATGAAGTGCAGGAGGTCATCGTTCAGGGCGCTGGTCATGGCGGGGAGGTCGCTGACCTGGAGGACCTGGATGAGCCGCTCCATGCGCTGGTCCGCGCCGGAGCTCAGGATGCGGGCCGCCAGCAACTGGCTCAAAGCCCGGCCCTTCTCGGCCAGGGCGGCTTCAATACGGCTACACAGGGCCCTGATCTCCTGGGTCGCAAGCTGTTGCTCCAGGGTGAGGTGGCAGGAGGAGCAGACAGGCGAGGTCTCCAGGTCCAGCCTGCTGGCAGGCACTCTACAGGGCGATAGGCCCAGGGCCAAGCGGGGCAGGATCCCCAGGGCCTCAGCTCCCAGGGGCCCTCCAAGGTGTCCCAGGGTGTTCATCCGCTCCAGGCCCTGGGCGTGGAGCTGGGCCTGGCGCAGCAGCGGCTGGAGGGCCGCGAGCTCCCGGTGGTACTGTGCGTGGTGCTGGAGGTAGGCCTGCTGGTAGTCGGCGCGGAAGCGGGCGACTTGCATCTCCAGTGCCTGGGGCGAGAAGGCGGCGGAGGCGAGCTCGCTGAGGGTCAAGGCCGATGTCATCAATTGCCGGGACAGGTTAAGGGCGGACATATCCTGGGGCACGGGGGCAGCCCGGATGTACCGTGCCGCGCCCGCCACGATGTCCGCCATGGCGGCTATGTTTTTCAGGTCGTCCAGGCGGGCCAGGGCGCGGGCGAGGCCGTCCGGTGAGCCGAAGAGGCGCCGAGTCCGCTGCAAGGCAAGGCCAGGGGAGCGGGCGCTTGCGACCTGGCCCAAACCTTCCAGCAGAACGGCTGCCTCAGAGGGCATCGGCTCTCCCAACGCCTGCGCCAGACGGCGGAGGCCTTCCTCTGCGGTATGCACCTCCTCACTCAGGTGGGCCAGGGCACTGGTCAGAGTGGCCCGTGCTTGCTCCTCGGCGTCCGTCTCCGTTAAGGCGGGAGCCAGGGGGGAGAAGTACAGGACGGCAGCCTGCCAGGAGGGGACCGTGGCCTGGCGGAGACCCAGGGCCTCCCGATGCAGGTGAGGACTGAAGTCCAGAACGGCGACCGTTTCCGGCAGGAGCGCCACGCCCTGATAGGGACGGCCATCGGCCCTCAAGAGGTGATGGCTGGGGCGAAGGCGAAGCTCCATCTCCGGGCTGGCGCTCAGCAGGAGCAGAAGGAGCAGGCTGACCAGGGGATGGGGCAGGCCGTGGACGTGCCCCATCCAGGCGAAAAGCTCCTCGGCGGGCCAGTCGCCGCCTCTACGAGCCAGCTCCGTCCTCAGCAGCTCCAGGACGGGTGCGTCCACCAGCGACACATCGCCGCTGGCCCCGAGGACCAGCCCCAGGCCGGCCCCGAAGGCCTCCGCGGATGCGCGGGCCTCGGGCGTCCCTGCGCCCCGGGCCAGGGCTTGAAACAGGGGCCGCAGATCCTCCGGGGCCAGGGGCCGGGGAAAGAGGTTGCTCTCTACGGGCGTCCTGGGGTACGTCCACGAGAGCAGCGCCTCGGCGATGGCGGCCAGCCAACCTTCCGGCGACGGCCCCTGGAACACGAGGGTGGGAGAGAGGGCGCCCCCGGTTCTGGTGAGGAGGGTGCCCGAGGTATAGAGCTGGCGATGGGTTTCGTCCTCGGCCTGGTGCGCCTCACCCACGGCGTAGCGCGCCCGCAGCTCGCGTAGGACGCGCTCCTCCCGGGCTGCCTGGGCATCGCTGGTCGCCCGGCGACGGGGCGGTACCCACACCGCTATGCGGGAGTCCTGCACCTGCTCCTGGGGCACGACGGCGTAGCTCTGAAGGAGCACGATCCTGAAGAAGGCCTCGCCTGCCAGCGGAAGCCCCAAGGCAGGCTGCCATCCTGGGCTCAGCACCGCCTCGCCAGGGTACAGGAGGTTGCGGTGCGGTACGGAGAAAGGGACAGGCTCGCCGGGGGGAAGCTCCCAGGGGCGCAACGGCGGCCGGCTAGTCACAGGGGGGCCAGCTTGCGTCCCGGGCGTGCGCGGACCTCCACCGGGGCCAGGATGCACTGAGAAGATGCTGCCACTGTTCCCTCTCCTTTCCGCTGGGAAGCTAAGTAACTATCTCAAGACTCGCATTGGCACCGCCCCCTGATGGTCATTGAACAAATAAGTTGCCAGTGAGACCCGACCTCTCCCCCTGTGGTTCCCCTCTCCGCAACGGAGAGGGGGACGGTGATTTGAGGTATCGGTGTGATGCGGCTCTGCCGCATCACACCGATACGAGTTTCTGTTCTCCCCCTTCCCGATACGGGAAGGGGGACCAAGGGGGTTAGGTTGTTTCGTACATGGCCATCAGGCTGGTGTAATAACCACGGTGAGATGGTTTCATGAACATTGTGGCTATGGGATGGGCGCCACACCCGTCCTCAAGAGCTGGAGGAACTGCTCCTCGCTGAGGAGAGGAGTCCCCTGCTGACGGGCCTGCTCCAGCTTGGAGCCGGGGTCCTCGCCCACCACCAGGAAGGCGGTCTTCCTGGTGATGGCGCTGCCCGCAGAGCCGCCCAGCTCCTTGATTCGGTCCTCGGCCTGGGAGCGGCTCATGCCTTTGAGACGGCCAGTGACCACCAGTTGCAGGCCCGCCAGGGGAGCGGCGCGAGCCTCCTGCGGGGCGGACTCCTCCAGGGTGCGCAGGCCAGCGTGCACCAGCCGTTCCAGCCCCCGTCGGTTGGCCTCTCGCTGGAAATAGGCGGCGATGCTCTCGGCGATCTTCGGCCCAATGCCTGGTACGTCCTCCAGGGCGTCCTGGCTGGCGCTCACGATCTTCTGCAAATCGCCGAAGCGCCGCACCAGGGACTGGGCCGTCTCGTACCCTACGTGGCGGATGCCCAGGGCGTAGAGGACGCTGGCCGGAGGCCGAGCTTTGCTGGCAGCGATGGCGCTCATGATGTTGTCGGCGCTCTTCTCCCCCATGCGCTCCAGGGTCAGGAGGTGTTCCCTGGTGATGGAGTAGACATCGGCCAGCTCCTTCACCAGGCCGGCGTCAATGAGGGCCAGGGCGAGCTTTTCCCCCATGCCCTCAATGTCCATCGCCCCCTTGCTGACGAAGTGCATCAGGAGGCGGGCGAACTGGGCGGGGCACGAGGCGTTAATGCAATAGGTTGCCGCCTCCCCTGGGGGCCGAACTACGGGCTCGCCGCAAGCGGGGCAGCGCCCGGGCATGCGGAACTCCTGCTCCTGCCCGGTGCGGCGGGCCACCACGGGGGCCACCACCTGGGGGATCACCTCGCCGGCGCGCTCTACGACCACCCAGTCGCCTACGCGGATGTCTTTGCGGTGGATATCGTCCTCGTTGTGCAGGGTAGCCATCTTCACGGTAGCGCCGCCGATGTTGACGGGCTCCAGCTCGGCGTAGGGGTTCAGCGTGCCGGTACGCCCCACGTTGACGCTGATGCGCAGCAGGCGGGTCACCTGCTGGGTTGCCGGGAACTTGTAGGCCACCGCCCAGCGGGGCTCGCGGCCCACCACGCCCAGGTGCTGCTGGTAGGCAAGGGAGTTTACCTTCACAACGATGCCGTCTGCGCCGTAGTCCAGGCGTTCCTTCTCCTGTAGCCAGCGCTGGAAGTAGTCCTGCGCCTCCTCCAGGGTGTGGCAGAGCTGGTTGGCGGGATTGGTGCGGAAGCCCATCTCCCGGAGGCGGGCCATGGCGTTCCAGTGGTTGTCCGGCATGTCGCCGCCTTCCGCGTAGCCCAGGGCGTAGACGTAGATATCCAGCGGGCGCGACGCCGTGATGCGGGGGTCTAGCTGGCGCAGGGAGCCAGCGGCGGTGTTGCGGGGGTTGGCGTAGGGTGGCTCGCCCTGGGCGATGCGCCCCTCGTTCAGCTTGTGAAAGCCCGACTTGGGGAAGTAGACCTCGCCGCGCACCTCAAACTGCGCCGGCAGGCCCGGGGAGTCCACCACCAGGGGGATGCTGCGGATGGTGCGAAGGTTCGGGGTCACGTCCTCGCCGCGGACGCCGTCGCCCCGCGTGGCCCCGCGAAGGAAGCGGCCATCGGCATAGGTGAGGGCCACCGCCAGGCCATCCACCTTCACCTCGCAGACCATGTCAAAGGGGCGGTCCTCCAGGAGCTCCTGGGCGCGCCGGTACCAGGCGTGCAACTGGTCGGGGTTGAACACATTGGCCAGGCTGAGGAGGGGCAGGGGATGCTCCACCTCGGCGAAGCCCTCCGCCGGCGCAGCGCCGACCCGCTGGGTTGGGGAGTCCGGCGTCACCAGGTCTGGGTGCTGCGCCTCCAGAGCCAGTAGCTCCCCCATGAGGGCGTCGTACTGGGCATCGCTGATGACGGGGCTGTCCAGGACGTAGTACCGGTAGTTGTGGTAGTGCAGCTCCTTGCGAAGCTGCTCCACGCGTTGCAGTAGGGAGGCGTCAAGCATAGAGGCGTGTTCTCAGAATCAGGGTTAGGAGAGTATAGCAGACACAATGGCGGCGGGTGCTAAGAATGTTCTTGGGCGGCTCGTTCAGTGGATATCAGTGCTTGCAAGATAGGAATGAGGGGAGGAACGTCATCTCTCACAGTGCTCCAGAGAACTTCCAAGTCAGTGTCAAAATACTCATGGATAAGGATATTACGCATGCCACGCATAGAAGCCCAGGGAACCTCCGGGTGCAGAGCTTGGAAGTAGTCAGGAACAGCCCTTGTTGCTTCGCCTATGACCGCCACGTTGCGAATGACTGCGTCCAACACCATGTCGTTAGTGCAGAACTGCTCAAATGTCAGCGTCCTAACGTAACGATCAATGCGTTGCATTGCCTTCACGATATCCTCCAAGCGCAACAACCAGTCTCTAGGATGCACGCACAGCCTCTGCAAGAATCTTTTCACGCAATTGAGGGCGCAAGGATTGTTGAGTGCCAAGATCTACGTGACGGCCCAAGATACTTTCAAGGTATTCTTTGACCTCCACAAACTTGAACAATCCAGTAGGCCGGTCAAACTCCACCAGGAGGTCAACGTCGCTGTCGGGCCGCGCCTCGCCGCGAGCTACGGAGCCGAACACCGACAGGGACTTGACGCCCAGGGCGCGCAGCTCGGCCTGGTGCGCGGCAAGAATGGCTTTGACCTGGTCTAGTTCCATACCCTGCCTCCACTATGCCTGATGCCCTAGCAAAGGAAGTATAGCAGAAGCCCGTGGTGGTAGGCTGATGTCCTAGGACTGAACGCCTTCTTCAGCGGCGAGGAGAGCACGGAGTAGGGGGAGAAGAGGAGGAAGATCACTGGTAGCGGTGGACCAGATGATTGGCAAGTTGACTCTATCGTATTCGTGGATGAGGATGTTCCGCATCGCCCGCATCTTGGCCCATGGGATATGGGAATTGCGGTCTATGACTTCCTGAGGTAGATAACGAGCGGCCTCTCCAATGATTTCCAGATAGCGGATGACAGCCGCAATGGTAACTGCACTTTCCACAAACCCATCATAGGTTACTTCTGCGGTGAACTGCTGGATTAGTTGTATCGCATCAATAATGTGGCGGAGACGATATGTCCAGAGCCGCGCGCTAGAGGACATCAATGGCTTCCCGGTAGATAATCTCCTGCAACTCTTTGATTACTGCGTCCCGTACGACCAAGTCCACTTCTCTGACGCCCAATAGGTCAGCAACGTACTCTTGAACATCAAAATAGCCAAATAATCCAATGGGCCGGTCAAACTCCACCAGCAGGTCCACGTCGCTGTCAGGACGCGCCTCGCCGCGAGCTACGGAGCCGAAAACGGCCAGGGACTTGACGCCCAGGGCACGCAGCTCGGCCTGGTGCGCCGCAATGACAGCTTTGACGTGTTCAAGTTCCATGGCTGTAGCCCTGCGCATCCTCGTGAGAATGACTGGATCCTCAAAGTATAGTATAGCGCCTGCGCCGTAGACCCGCCCAGGGCGTACCGCTATACTACCCCCATCCGACCACGAGGCGCACTCATGCCCGGCGTCCTTGAAGGCGTCACCGTCCTAGACCTGGCCAGCGAGATCGCGGGGCCGTATGCCTGTATGCTCATGGCCGGCATGGGGGCCAGGGTCATCAAGATAGAGCCCCGCGGAGGTTCGCCGGAGCGCGCCGATCCCCGTTTCAACCTGTGGAACCGGGGCAAGGAGTCGGTGGCCCTGGACCTGGAGAGAGCCAGGGGGCGAGCGGCGGTGGCGAAGCTGGCCTCCCGGGCCGACATCCTGGTCCACAATTGGCTCCCCTCCCAGGCGATGGCTCTCGGTCTGGACTATGAATCTCTGCGACCCCGGAACCCGCGCCTCATCTACTGCGCCGTCCCGCCCTATCCCGAAAGCAGCGCCGACGCCGAGACGCCTGGCGACGCCTACACGGTAGCCGCAGCAGCGGGCATGATGGCGGACCAGGGAGCGCCAGGACGCCCTGACTTCGTCTTCCTGCCCCTGGCGGCCTACGGGGCCGCCTTCACCTTGTGCCTGGCCGCTACCTCAGCCCTGTACGTGCGGGAGATGGAAGGCGTGGGCCAGAGGGTGGTGGTATCCCTTTTCCAGGGGGCCATCGCCATGCAATCGGCCGGGTTTGTCTCGGGTAGCCGGCTGCGGGGCAGAGGCAGCTCTGTACGCCAGGGCATTCGGGTGGGCATCCCTGTGTACCGCCTGTTCCGGGCCCTGGACGGCTGGTTCTTCCTGGCCTGCGGGAACAACACCTTCTTCAATAAGCTGTGCCTCCTGCTGGGACGACCGGACCTGGCGGAGGACGTGCGGTACCGGGATGCCCCCTGGGGCATTCCATTGGAGCACTACGACGCCCTGGCAGATGCCCTGGAACCGGTCTTTGCCGGCGAGACTGTGGCCCATTGGGTGAAGCTCGTGAGCCAGGCGGACATCCCGTGCGCCCCCGTCCAGTCGCGGGAGCAATTCCTACGCCATCCCCAGGTAGCAGTGAATCAAACGCTGGCGTCGCTGAAGGACTCTACCGTGGAGCCGACGCTCCAACAGGGCGTACCCCTGTGGATGCACGGCGCGCCAGGGATTGCTGCTGGGCCAGTTCCTGGGCCGGGGGAGCACACGGGGCGAGTGCTGGCGGAGGTGGGGTTATGACTGGCCTTGCTGCAAGAGCGGAGTGCCGATGCTATCATGAGCTGTGCGACGATAATGAGGAGCCTCAGGGTACACAGCATGATGCAAGCGCAGAGAGTATCTTGCCCAAGGATGAGGGGACGGCGAACATGAAAAACACTCGCATCACCATAGACCCAAACCAGATGGGAGGCGTCCCCTGTATTCGCGGCATGCGAATACCCGTAGCTACGATCGTTTACATGGTCGCCCAGGGCATGAGCACAGCCGAGATATTGGTGGACTCCCCCTACCTTGAAGAGGGCGATATTCGCAAAGCACTGCAGTTTGCCGCTGATGCTGTAAGTGAGCGAACGCTCCCTCTGGTGTCCTGATTGTGAAATTCCTGTAGATGCGGCGCTATCTCCCACTTTGGCCTGACGACTTACCCAGACAGGATATGATGCAGTTCATGCGTTTGACTACGCAATGCACACCGCTTCGGACATGGAAATAATGAACCGAGCTGAGGCGGAAGGGAGGGTAGTGCTGACTGCGGATAGCGACTTTGCAGCACGGCTAGCCCCGGGCAATCGCAGTCAACCATCGCTCGTCCTTTTCAGGGGTAGCCTGGGAAGACGACCTGCGCTGCAAGCAGACCTGATAGTAGACTACCTCCCTGGTAGCCACCAGGCTCTAAGAAACTATCTCAAAATGGTTTTCTGCACCCCAGCCTGAAGGCTGGGGCATGGGCCTGCTCCCTTATGGTCGTTGACCAAATACTCTGCCGTTTGGGTTTCAACCTAACCCCCTCTGGCTCCCCCTTCCCCCAGGGGAAGGGGGAGAAG
>JACQUH010000228.1 GCA_016210375.1 Chloroflexota bacterium | reverse complement strand
GGGGAAAGGTCAGAACCGCAGCAGCCCCAGTACTTAGTAACTATCTCAAAAGTCGCTTTGGCGCCGCCCCCTGAAAGGGGGCGGCATCATGCCCCAGCCTTTAGGCTGGGGTG
This sequence comes from Chloroflexota bacterium, assembly GCA_016210375.1. Taxonomy (GTDB): domain Bacteria; phylum Chloroflexota; class Dehalococcoidia; order Lucifugimonadales; family JACPCL1; genus JACPCL1. The sequence continues at coordinate 2,085 of JACQUH010000228.1, read as the reverse complement.
AAAGAAGCCATTTTGAGATAGTTACTTAGCCGATGAACATAGGCGCCAGGTTTGGGTTCACCTAACCTCCGGCTCTAGTCGGGGAGATGCAGAACACCCCCAGGTAAACGGTCCCCTGGAGCCCATTCAGCTTGCGGCCCAGGTACCTCCCTGCTATAGTTGAAGAATTAACGGAGGGATCGCATAGCGGCCTAGTGCGCCCGCCTGCTAAGCGGGTGGGGGGTCTTTAAGCCCCCTCACGGGTTCGAATCCCGTTCCCTCCGCCATCCTTTTCAAAGTCGGCACCCCATGACCGTGCAAACCCCCAGGCCTTCCCCCCAGCGCTACTATATCTGGACCATCGGCTGCCAGATGAACAAGGCCGACTCCGAGCGCCTGGAAAGCGCCTTGGTGCAGCTTGGTATGTCCGCCACCGATGGCCCCAACGACGCCGACGTCATCGTCCTCAATAGCTGCGTCGTGCGCCAGGCCGCGGAGGACAAGGTGGTGGGGATGCTCACCTCCCTGAAGCCCTTGAAGGGCCGGCGGCCGGACCGCATCGTCGCCCTTATGGGCTGCATGGTCGGCCCCAAGACCAACGGCCTCCAGTCCCGCTTCCCCTATGTGGACGTCTTCATGCGACCCCAGGAGTACCGCCCGCTCCTGCAGCTTCTGGGCGAGCGCATGGGCGTGGATGCTGAGGGCTGCCTGAGCACCCTCGCCCCTCCCAGGCCGGGCGTCGCCGCCTTTGTCCCTATCATCCACGGATGCGACAAGTTCTGCACCTTCTGCATCATCCCCTACCGTCGCGGGCGGGAGGTCAGCCGACCCCTCGCGGACATCGTGAGAGAGGCCGAGCTGCTGGCGGGCAGGGGCGTTAGGGAAGTGACCCTGCTGGGCCAGAACGTGGACTCCTATGGGCATGACCTGCCCGGCGCGCCGGACCTGGCGGACCTGCTGGCCTCAGTCCATGCCGTGGATGGCCTCACCAGGGTGCGCTTCCTCACCTCCCACCCTAACGACATGAGCCAGCGCATCATTGAAGCGGTGGCGGATTTGCCCAAGGTATGCGAGCACTTCAACCTGCCCTTCCAGGCCGGCGACGACGGGGTGCTTCAAGTCATGCGCCGGGGCTACACCCAGGACGACTACCGCCGCCTGGTGGAGCGCATCCGCCGGCAGGTGCCCGGGGTCTCCCTGAGCACCGACATCATCGTGGGCTTTCCAGGGGAGACGGAGGCCGCCTTCGGACAGACCCTGGACCTGGTGCGAGAGACGGAGTTTGACAAGGTGCACGTGGCGGCATACTCTACCCGCCCAGGGACCATCGCCTCCCGCAAGCTGGAGGACGACGTGCCCTGGGAGGAGAAGAAGCGCCGCCTGGCAGAGGTGGAGGCTTTGCAAGAAGGAATCCTGACCCGCATCAACGCCCGTCTGGTTGGCCAGACCACCGAGGTGCTGGTGGAAGGGCGCGAAAAGGGCAAGTGGAAGGGGCGCAACCGAAACGACAAGCTGGTCTTTTTCGGTGACCCCGGGGACCTGCTGGGCCAGACAGTCCAGGTACGGGTAGAGAAGACCTCGCCCTGGTCGTTGCAGGGGACGGTTCATGTGTAGGGGCGCAAGGCCTTGCGCCCCTACGGTAGTCTCAATTGAGGCTCGCCACTACACCCTAGCGGGTGTGGCTTGGTCCCATTGCAGAAGCCGCGTCCTTCAGGGTGCGGTGGTGGTACCCCTGCGACGGCACCTGAAACCGTAGCCTCAGTTGAGGCCCACCACTTTTCGTCATATACTGTATAAAAAGCTGGTTAGCTCCATTCACATCAGGGGTGCTGCCATGGCTGTGGTGCTCAAAGAACCAATCCTGCCTATCACCGAGATAGAGCAGTCCGCCTTCTGCCGGACCGAGGAGTCCCTGGAGAGCAAACCCCTGGCCGAGGAGGCCAAGGCCAACATCCGCTGGCAGCGCCTGCCCGCGGAGTACATGGGTATGAGGCCCCAGGAGCTGTACCAGCGCATCGCCGGCGCCAAGGCCAGGCTGGGCAAGCGCTTGGTCATCCTGGGCCACCACTACCAGCGGGACGAGATTATCCGGTTCGCCGACTTTCG
>JACQUH010000240.1 GCA_016210375.1 Chloroflexota bacterium | reverse complement strand
GGGCCAAAGCTGTCCAGCACCACCAGGGCGTATTGGCGCTCAACGCAGAGGTGAGCCAGGTCGGGGGCCACGTCCACCAGGGCATCCCGCATTTCCAGGTGGTCAATACCCTCTGGGGCGCAAGGAAGGTAGAGGCCCTGAGCCACTGCTTCCACCTTGCGCTTCACCTCGTCGGCGTCCTCTTCGTAGTCCAGCCAGAGGACGGGGCCTTGGCTGGTGGGACGCCGCAGGAAAGGCAACCCAGAGGCCACGCTCACAGCAATGAAGGCGGTCAGGGTGCTCTTGATGGATCCCCACGTGCCGAAGAGGATAGAGATGCGAGAGGCGGGCAGGAGGCCGTCTACCACCCAGGTCCGTGGGGGGGGAGAGGGCAAGCGGGCAAGACTTTGTGGAGCGAGTCCTCCTTTTACTAAAAGGCCAGCGTCATCATTGCAATGATAATTTCTCTCGTGATGGCCGTGAGCCGCTCGGCGTACAAGGCGGGGGCAGCACCGTTGCGGGATGCGGCCTGGGCAGCGAACCGTTCCAGAAATAGGGGGTCAAGGGGATTTCCTTGCAAGTGAGCGATTGTAAGCGGGTCAGCCCCCTCTCGTGGCACCTGAATGAGAACCAAAGCCCGAAGCCCCTGGCGCTCCTGGGTACAGGACACACGCCACAATTCACCGTCTGGAAAACTTACTGTGCGCGAGTAGGTGCGCGTCATGATGCACCCCCTCCCGTAAGCTCGGCCAGAGGCCGGATGGCGCCCGCCCCAGGCCAGGTTAAGCGCCCCCTGGGGCTTGTCGCAGGGGCGGGGCTGTACCGCCCCACGGACTCGGCGATGGCCTGGACTTCCTGGTCTGGCAGGGGGGGGCGACAGCGATCAGCATTCTCGGCGTCCAAGGCTTCTTGGATCACCCCTGGCTCGCAACCTTGCCTTCGGAGTGCCCCAGCGATGCGGGTGAGATGCACGTTGCGCTGGCCCTCACCAACAGGGCCAGCGGGGGCGGTGGCAGGGGTAGGCCCTGGCCGGGGGGCGTCCTGCTGGGCAACGGTTCGCCACCAAACCAGCACATCGGCGGGAAGCTCCTGGAGCTCGGCGACAGGGATGTCACTCGGTCCGTGGCCTGTTGCCCAATGGTACGGACGCTGGCCGACGATTGAGGGGCTGACCAAAGCGTAGCCGTTGGTCAACAGGTCTAAAGGTAGGCCGCCGGCCCGTACCGTGCGCTGGGGTAGAGGGCCTGCAGGGGAATAGTAAAACAAGTGAAAGCCGTGTGGAGTCCGGGCAGCCCAGGCATGGTCATGGGAAGAGACCCCTAACGCCTTGACCTGGGGAAGCCCCTGGGGGCCATCAATGTCAAGGCAAACAAGGGGGCTCCCCTTCTCGTGGCCCAGAGTCACGGCCAGGTTTAACCAGTCATGGCCCAGAGCCACGGCGCGGGCAACCTCGGCCTCTACCTGGTCGGGGTCGTCCAACACCCACCAACGCCCGCTGTCGGGATGGGGAATTGGACGCTTCTGGTTGGGGAGGACCAGGAGCGCTGGGACGGCGTTCTCAACGAGAAGCCCGGCGGCCTCCACGACTCGCCCGGCTTGACCTTTTGACGCATTTTGTGCAATCATGAGGCTATCCTCCAAAGCCGCCATGCTCCCGACATGCCAACGCCGGAGCGGGCGGCTGGGGCATCAGCGTCGGCCACCACCAGTATGTGTCGGCCCCCTAAGTCCTGGCTGTAGGTATCTCGCCACTTGCCCGCTCCCATCGGATTGCAGGTGGCGAGATACCCTAGTCCGCGGGCCGACTCCACGTCCTTCTCACCTTCGACTATCAGCACAAGCTCTTGCGGGTCCGCCGCCTGCAACTCGGCTCGCCGGTAGAGGTGGGGCTGAATGTCACCCAGGCCCCATTGCCCATCCTTCCGTCGTTGGGCAAACCCTTTCGGGTTGAAGCGGACCACCTCAAAAGTTTCGTAGTCGTAGACGGCGACGATCTCGCTGTGTTCTTTGGAGTGGCCCTTCTGAGGTACCGGGGCTGCGCTGTGGCGCTGGCCGCACTTACACTCGCCTTGGAGTTTGTGACTGAAGGTATCTAGCGGGCCATTCTGGGGCAGCCCCCCACTGTGTTCCTCGCGGGAGCAGTAGGCCCACTGCCCGTCGTCGGACTGAAACCCGACGCACCGAACACCCTGGCCGCGTGGGGCCTGGTCGTACCCGCCGCAGATTTGGCAAGGGTGAGATTGCGAAAATCGCTGAGATTGTGCGACCCTCATAGGAGACCTCTGCGCCCGTTCCCGCAAGATTGCCACATGGCTGGGGCGGGCGCTTTTGTGCTGGGCGGGCTTTTCTCGCCTTATGCCGGCGTTACCACGTCCAGCAGCTTCTCAAGCGCCTTGACTGGAACCACCAGGCGTTTGCCCCCTAACCTCACCGTGGGCAACCGCCCGTCACGGGCCATCTCATAGGCCAGCCCTCGCCCGATGCCTAGCGCAAGCGCGGCCTCAGAAATCGTCAGAGTTAGCTTGTCCATGTCCCCGGTCTCCTCTTCTATAGAATGTTCCCGTGTACCTCTTGACCTTATGGTGGACGGAATGGTACTCTTGCGTCAATGGATAACTGCGGCCAGAACAACGGCCAAATAATGGAGGACAGAGGCCAAATGATTCGCAAGGACAGAGAGGCAGAGGCCCGCGAGTTGCGGAGTAGCGGGCGAACCTTCAAACAGATCGCCGCTGAGCTTGGAGTGGGTGAGCGTTCCGTCCGCCGGTGGCTTCATGGTGAGGCAGCTCCCCCAGGGCTTCGCCGTGGCCGCCCACCAGAGAGAACAGCCTCAAGGTATCCGACTGGCTGGCCCGAAACTCGCCTGTGGCCCCGTGACTGGACGCTGGACACCCTTGCCGCCATGCCTGGGCTGGGCGATGCGCCCGACTTCCTCCGTGAGGCATGGCAAGGCAACCTTGCCTTGATTCACAGCGCCGAGGCGGACGGCGACCTGCACATCCCCTGGGTGTTCAGGGCCTTGGTGGACTTGGCAAAGGATAATCCCGTTCCTCTTGGCAACAAGACGTTGCCCTGGGCCTTCGCTTTGGCCTCCCTGCCCGTCGTGGGGCAATGGGCTGGCTGCGAAGGGCCGTTCCAGGCGCTTGCGGATGCGATGCGGGCTTACATGCCCTGGGTTAATAAGGCGGCGCGGCGTGAGTACCTGAAGGCGACCAGAGAGGCTACGGCTGAAGGGCGGCAATGCCTGCGGACGGCCCAGGCGTTGGCGGTAGCAGGTAGCCTCCGGGGATCGGGGGCCTTCACCCTGCCCGTCCTTCTGGGAGCCTTGCTCGCCAAGGTGCCAGAGTTTGATAGGGGGAGTTTATGGACGCTGGGGGGGCGGCTGCCATTGTCCAGCGTCGTGCTAGGAATCCTGTCACACAAGCCGGTTGGTGAAAGGGGTGTGCAATGAGAGGCAGCGTTGTAGACCGAAACAAGAGCAAGCGGGGGCAGAAAGGCTACAAGCCCGCCTGGGCCGTAGTCTTAGAGCTACCACGGGGGGCGGACGGCAGGCGGCGCCAGCAATGGACTGCCGTCAAGGGCACCAGAAAAGATGCAGAGGCCAAGCTGACTGAGCTTCTGCATCAGGCCGACACCGGCTATGCCTTGAGGCCGGAGAAGGTGACCGTCCAGGAAGCCTTGAGCTTATGGCTCCGGGACCATGCCCAGAGGGTGCGCCCCCGGACGTTGGACGGGTATGAAAGCAAGCTACGCTACAGCATCTACCCCGCACTAGGGCGCATGGCGCTCCGTGACCTACAGCCCGCGCACGTCCAGGCGGTCTACCGTGACCTACTCGGCAAGGTATCAGCCCGGACGGTCAAGCACGTGCATACGGTACTCCAGCAGGGTTTGGACTACGCCGTCACCCAGGGGTACATCTCTCGCAACCCCTGCAAGACCCTGACCCCGCCAAAGCCGGGGCGCAAAGAAATGCGGGCCATGTCTCCAAAAGAGGCCAACGCCGTGCTGGAAGCTGCCAGGGCCACGCCGTACTATGGCCTATTCCACATGGCGCTCTACACGGGCCTTCGCCGCTCCGAGCTTCTGGGCCTTCGGGTGCGCGACGTTGACCTGACGCTGGGAACCCTCCATGTGGCGCGCGGGATGCACGTGCTGCATGGCGGTGTGGTGACCTACGCAGAGCCCAAGTCAGCCAAGGGCAAGCGCACCGTGGCCCTGACACCTGGTAACGCCGTTGTGCTACGGGAGCACCTGGTCAGCCTGGAAGCCGGCATGACGGCCCTGGGAGTGGCCTTCACGGACGATACTCCAGTCTTTAGCTGGCCAGACGGTAGGCCGATGCTGCCAGATAGCGTAAGTCACGCCTGGGTAAACTTGATAGAACGCCTTGGAATGAGCCGCATATGTTTGCATGACGCCAGGCATACCCACGCGAGCATCATGTTGGCCCAGGGGGTCCATCCCAAGGTCGTCCAGGAGCGCCTGGGGCACTCCACCATCGCCATAACCTTGGACGTTTACTCCCATGTGGCCCCCGGGCTGCAAGCGGCGGCGGCGCTGGCCTTTGACAAGATGCTCGCCCCCGACCCCCTGGCAGAGAAAGCCCCTGCAAACATCCGTTAGCAAACGGTTAGCAAAACCCCAAAAGAACAGGCCCCAGGGAGAGTCCTGGGGCCTGTTTTGTATCTGGAAAGTGGTACCCCTGGGCGGAGTTGAACCGCCGACCAACGGTTTAGGAAACCGCTGCTCTGTCCTCTGAGCTACAGGGGCACGGAGCGAGGGGAGCTACGGAGGAGTGGTGGAGATAGGGGGGCTCGAACCCCCAACCTCAGCGATGCGAACGCTGCG
>JACQUH010000227.1 GCA_016210375.1 Chloroflexota bacterium | reverse complement strand
TGCCCTTGAGGGGCAGGATGGCCTGGAAGCGGCGGTCCCGGCCCATCTTGGCCGAGCCACCGGCGGACTCGCCCTCCACCAGGAACAGCTCGCTGCGGGCAGGGTCCCGCTCCTGGCAGTCGGCCAGCTTGCCAGGGAGAGAGCCGCCCTCCATGGCGTTCTTGCGCTGCACCATGTCCCTGGCCTTGCGGGCAGCCTCCCGAGCTTTCTGCGCCGTCAGGCACTTCTCCAGGATGCGCCGGGCGTCCTGGGGATGCTCCTCAAGGTAGTAGTCCAGGCCCTCGGCCACCACCGACTCCACCTGGCCCTTCACCTCGGCGTTGCCCAGCTTCGCTTTGGTCTGGCCCTCAAACTCGGGGTCTACCAGCTTCACGCTCACCACCGCGCAGAGGCCCTCCCGCACGTCCTCGCCAGCGAGGTTCGGAGCGTCCTCTTTGACCAGCTTCTTCTTGCGGAGGTTGTCGTTGAGCGCCTTGGTCAGGGCGGAGCGGAAGCCTGTCAAGTGGGTGCCGCCGTCCGGGGTGTAGATACAGTTGGCGAAGGCGTAGGTCAGCTCCGAGAAGCTGTCGTTGTACTGAAGGGCTGCCTCAATAACGGTGCCCTCCACCGTCTTCTCAATGTGGATAGGCTCCTCTGTCAGCACCTGGCGGTTCTGGTTCAGGTACTCCTGGACGAAGCTGACGATGCCCTTCTCGTAGTGGAAGGTAGCCTCTGCCTGCTCCTGCCCTTTGGCCTTGTGCCACGGGCTGGAGAAGGCCAGGGTGACGCCCTTGTTGAGGTAGGCCATCTGGCGGAAGCGCTGGACCAACGCCTCGTAGTCGTACTCCAGCTCGTGGAATATCTCCTTGTCCGGAAGGAAGGTCACGGTGGTGCCGTGCTCCTGGGACTCTCCTGCTACCTGCATGGGGCCTTGGGGCTTGCCCCGGGCGTACTCCATGCGGTAGATGTGCCCGTCCCGCTGTACCTCTGCCCGCAGCCATGCGGAGAGGGCGTTGACCACCGAGGCGCCCACGCCGTGGAGGCCGCCGGAGACCTTGTAGGCGCCGCTGCCAAACTTCGCGCCGGAGTGCAGGGTGGTGAAGATGGTCTCCAGGGCAGGCCGCTTGGTCACGGGGTGGATGTCCACCGGGATGCCCCGGCCATTGTCCGTGATGGTGATGGAGCCGTCCTCGTGCAGCGTAACCGTGATGCGGTCGCAGTAGCCGGCCATGGCCTCGTCCACGCCGTTGTCTACGATCTCGTAGATGAGGTGATGGAGGCCCCGCTGGTCCGAGCTGCCGATGTACATGCCTGGGCGGCGGCGGACGGCCTCCAACCCCTCCAGGATCTGGATGTCGCTGGCGGTGTAGCGGCCGGAGGGTTCCTCAAGCTTGGTTGTCATAGCATTGCCTTGCGATAGATGGGCTGGCCCCAGGGGACGCCCAGGGTGTCCGAAGCCAGAGAAAAGGGAAGGCCTGACGAGGCGATAGGGATGCCAGACGGCGTTACCCCTGGGCAAAAAGAGCGCCGTGGAGACAGAGCCTTTGCCAGCCAAAGTCAAGAGATAATACCAGCGTTAATTTTACCACAAAATCTTCTAGGGGTCAAAGGCGCTAGGGCATATTTGGAGTATAGGGGGCATTTCGTCCGCTGCCACGGGCGGTGTGAGGAATAATTGCTAATTATTCTGCAACCTATCCCAAGATGCTCTTCGCGTGCCTCAGCCTGAAGGCTGGGGCATCATGCCGTGTTGTCAACCATCGGATGCTGGTGCTTTCAGCAGCGCTGACCTCTCCCCTGTGGTCCCCCTCTCCTCCCAGGAGAGGGGGACCATATTGGGAAGAATCGGTGTGATGCGGCATACCTGCATCACACCGATTCAAGTATACCTGCTCTCCCTTCCCCGAGGGGAAGAACCTGTCCTTGAGTCCTTCCTTGGAAGGGTAAAGGAGGGAGCCAGAGGGAGTTAGGTTATTTGGTCAATAACCATAAGGGGGCGGCATCATGCCCTAGCCTTCAGGCGTGGGTGAAGAGACACCGTCTTGAGACACAGTTTCTTATGGAGTGGGGGAAGGCGGCTCAACGACGGCTCTAGCAGGCTCGCCTTCGGGTGCCGTGGCATCCAGTTGCAAATAGGATCCTACGGATCGGACGCCAGGAACGGCCCGGGTGATTTGTAGTGCGTTGTCCAGATGCACCTGGCAAGAGAGGTGGCCGAGCAAGTTGACCACGCCCAGGACGCTGCGGACGGAAACGTACCCGTCGCGGGTGACGCCTTTCTTCGCCAGGGCCTCGGCAATGGCGATGCGCAGGTCCCAATCGGTGATGATATGGTTCTGCACCGCCAGGACGCCCTTGGCGCGGCGCACGGCGCTCTCGGCCTCCTCCTTCTGGACCGGGAGTTGGACATTGCCGCTGAGGTACACCGCTCCCTCCACCACCTGCATCTTCACGGCAGCATAGTTGCCGCTCCAAGAGTCCACCGCCTGCAGAGCGTCAGCGGCGTTACGGCCGGTCTGGGCGTCTGGCCTGTACACGGGCAGAGCGGCTATCTCCTCCGGAGTCAACCTGGCCGTGGGGGAGCCCGAGGTGAGGTTCTGGACCTGCTCATGGCGGAGCGCCCTGATGTCGCCGGCGTGCCGGACCAGGATGTATCGTGGCGCGCCTGTGCGCCAGTCCAGGATGAGGCCCTGGAGGGGAACGGACCTTCCGCCCAGGCTCACCGGAGTGATGGCCGTGAGGCGGACCGAGCCGCGGCCTGGGGGCTGGCCTTGGGCGCCCTGCGCCAGCAAAAGGGCGCCATCCTCTCTGGATTGCGCGCCAGAGAGGGCCAGGGTGAGGGGTTTGCTGAAGAAACCACCCTTGGCCAGGACGTGCGTGGCCTGGCCGGTGCGCGGGGCCAGGAAAACACCAACGAGACGTCCCGACCATCCATCCTGGTTGGCAATGCGGCTGCGGAAGAGCAAAGCCAGGTTCGTACGTGCCATGGACGTATCTCTTCTGGGAACAGATGTAAAGTGCTTGCAGGGGTAGTATACAGTCTTTGGGGAGATAGCTGGGTTCCAGGGCTGCATGTCATGTCCCCTTGCGTATCCTTTTCCCCAAGAGTAACGTAATCGTCATCAGATGAGGACTCGCCGAGAGGTGTTATGGTTACTCCTACAACCGCTGAATCTATCGTGACGGTCATAAACGCTTCAACAGATGGGGCGTTGCGCGATGTATTCCGCACCAGAATCCAGCGGATCATGGGGCCGCTGATGGCCGCCAAGAACACCCTCAGTTTCGCAACCGTTTGAAGAAAGCGGTCGTAGACTGCACCCCAATCAAAATGTGGATAGCAACTGTCACTGAAGTAAACGTCACGCAACCGGGAGAGGTTGCGGAGAACATCGCCAAAGAGATGAACGATACAGCTTGGGAAGTTCTGGCGCCTGGAAATCTGAGGAACTTGTCGACCCAAGACAAAGCTGTGATGTTGGACATCCTGAAGGTAAACGCTGAACTGGGCCACCTGCTTGACAAGACACCTGAAGATAACAGGGCTGCGCTCCTGGCACTGCTTCTGGGTGCCCACTGGACGTTGCAGCGGCTGGATGTGATTCATACCGCTTTGCTGTTAATGAGTGAGGGCGACTTTAAGCCACAAAACCCCGACATCGCGCACTGGCTATGCCATGCGGCAAGGCGTGCAGTCAAGGAGTGGCATTCTGCGGTGTTTGCCCATAGCCCCTTGCTAGAGGCTCGGTTGGGCCAACCCAGGCATGCAATAAGCGACGAAGAGATGGGGAAGCGCCTTGGCCTATCGGCTTGAATGGTTGGAACAGACTCAGCCTGAAATGCGGGCCTTCCCCAAACATTTTCAGGAGACAATTCGCAGGAAACTCCAAAGAATCGCTGAGGGTTGGCCGCAAACCGCGCATCTTCGTAGCGTACAACCCATAAGAGGCCAAGAGAGCTTTGGCTTTCAGGGCCAGCTTTTTGAAGTAGACATCGGATCGGGGCCAAGGGCGGCCATCCTCATAGACGCTGCTCTCCAAACGGCGACCGCTATATGGTTGGGAACCATGACTACGCCAAAGAACACTATCTGAAGGCAGCGGAGGAACGCCTTTCCTAGTCAGTAGTCTCAGTAAGAGGGAAGCCAGTCGCAACCTGCGACTGGCTTCATCTTCTTTTCACACGTCTCGGTACTCTCCCTCCACGGTGCCACCAGACGGGGTATCGCCCGGGGGGCCACCGGGGCCTGGCTCCTGAGCCCCAGGCTGGGCAGGGCCAGAGCCACCCGTCTGGCTGTAGACGGCGCTGCCAACTCTCTGCATGGCCTCCTGGAGCTTGGTGATGGCGTTGCTGATGGCCGCCTGGTCGTTACCGGCCACGGCCGTCCGGAGGGCGGCGACATCGTCGGTGACCTCTTTCTGAAGGTCTGGGGGGATGCGGTCCTTGTTGTCCCGCAGCATCTTCTCGGCGTTGTAGGCCAGGCTATCGGCCATGTTCCGGGTCTCCACCTCCTGGCGTCGGCGGCGGTCCTCCTCGGCGTGGGACTCGGCGTCGTGGACCAGGCGCTCCACCTGGTCTTTCGCCAGGCCGGAGCTGGCGGTGATGGTGATGCGCTGCTCCTTGCCAGTGGCCTTGTCCTTGGCGGACACGTTCAGGATGCCGTTGGCGTCTATGTCAAAGGCGACCTCAATCTGTGGGATGCCCCGGGGCGCCGGCAGAATGCCATCCAGGATGAAGCGCCCCAGAGACTTGTTCTCTGAAGCCATGGCCCGCTCTCCCTGGAGGACGTGGATCTCCACGGTGGTCTGGCCGTCGGAGGCGGTGGAGAAGACCTCGCTCTTGGAGGTGGGGATCGTGGTGTTCCTGGCGATGAGGGGCGTCAAGATGCCGCCCAGGGTCTCCACGCCCAGGGTCAAGGGCGTCACGTCCAGCAGCAGGATGTCCCGCACCTCGCCCTTGAGGACTCCGGCCTGGATAGCTGCGCCCACGGCCACCACCTCGTCCGGGTTCACTCCCTTGTGCGGCTCTTTGCCAAAGAACTGCCGCACCTTGTTCACCACGGCAGGCATGCGGGTCATGCCCCCCACCAGGACTACCTCGTTGACCTGCCCGACGGTGAGGCCCGCATCCTTGAAGGCCTGCTGGCAGGGTGGGATGGAGCGCTCCACCAGGTCCTCCACGAGCTGTTCCAGCTTGGTGCGAGATAGGGCCAGGGTCAGGTGCTTGGGGCCCGTGGCGTCGGCGGTGATGAAGGGGAGGTTGATCTCCGTTTGCACCACGTTGGACAGCTCAATCTTCGCCTTCTCCGCGGCCTCCTTCAGGCGCTGGAGGGCCATGCGGTCCTGCTTCAGGTCAATGCCTTGCTCGCGTCTGAACTCGGCGACGATCCAGTCAATGATGCGCTGGTCAAAATCGTCGCCGCCCAGGTGGGTATCGCCGTTGGTGGAGCGCACCTCGAACACGCCGTCCCCGATCTCGAGGATCGAGATGTCGAACGTGCCACCGCCC
>JACQUH010000229.1 GCA_016210375.1 Chloroflexota bacterium | reverse complement strand
TCGCGAAGCGGAGCGCATCCAATCGCAAAGGTAGTTTGACCACTTCGCTCTAGAATGACAATTGCCTTTTCTGGCGAGCCGCTCCAAGAGCCGCCAACACGCCTGACCCGCACTTGATCCCATGTCAGGACACTAGAGATTCCAAAGGGACCTGGGGCGGCTGTGCCGCCCCAGGTCCCTTTATAGTTTCCCGCCCCTCTTCTAAGAAACTATCTTAAAATGGCTTTTTTCACCCCAGTCTGAAGGCTAGGGCATGATGCCGCCCCCTTATGGTCATCGACAAAATAACCTGCCCGTTGGGTTCCGAGCTAACCCCCTCTGGCTCCCTCCTTCCCACACGGGAAGGGGGAGAAGATAGGTTTGAAGCGGTGTGATGCGGCAGAGCCGCATCACACCGCTTCCTCAAATCATCGTCCCCCTCTCCTCCCAGGAGAGGGGGATACAAGGGGTGAGGCCGGGCCTCATTGGCATCATAATTGTTCAATGACCATCAGGGGGCGGTGCCACAGCGACTTTTGTGATCGTTACTAAAGGAAAGGGGGCCTAGCCCTTCCTGATGACCTGGACCTTTCGGACACGGCGGCGTGCTGTAGAGAGCACCAGGAGCGCCACTCCCTCCAGAGCCACCGAATCCCCCACCTGGGGTATCCTGCCGAGCTTCCAGGAAATGAAACCGCCCAGGGTCGCGAGACCTTCGGACCCTTCTACCGGCACTTGAAAGGCTTCGCTGAACTCGTCCAGGCGGACACGGCCGTCCACCACGGCAGTTCCCTCCCCCAACTGGGCCACGGCAGGTTCAGCGTGCTGGAACTCGTCCTCAATATCCCCCACAATCTCTTCCAGGACATCCTCAATAGTCAGGATGCCCTCGGTGCCGCCGTACTCGTCCACCACCACCGCAATGCTCGCCCGCTGCTCCTGCATCTCTGCCAGCAACTTGTCCAAAGGTTTGCCATCAGGAACGAACATGGCGGGCCTGGCCAGTTGCTCCAGGGAGGCCATTGAGTCCTGGCCCGAGGTCATGGCCGCCAGCACGTCCCTGGCGTAGAGGATGCCGATCACATTGTCAATGTTCTCCCGGAACACTGGCAACCTGCTATGGCCCTCCTCGGCCATGAAGCCCGCCACTTCCGGGAGGGGCGTAGCAGCCTCCACCGCCACAACGTCTACCCTGGGCACCATGACCTCCCGGGCAGCAATCTCCTCGAGGTCCAGGATAGACTGGATCATCCGTCGTGCTTCCGGGTCCGCCTGGCGCACCTCCTCCACAGAGACCTCCTCCCCCGCCGCCGGGCCTTCCGCAGGCGTCTGGTCCTCGGGAGACTGCCGTGCCAGCACAAACAGGCCGAGGCGCTCCGCCATCCACAGCAACGGACGGAGCGCCCACTCAAGCGCCAATGTGACGGGAGCGGTGGCCAGAAGGATGGACCTGCTATACCGGCGGCCTATCTCCTGGGATACGCCCTGGACCACCGCCGCCGCCACCAGCAGGACGAAGCTCACGAGCAACACGTAGATCCAATGGGACCAGGGCTGGGACAGCAGCGCCGAGGTCAGGGACACCGCAGCGGCCACCAGCAGCGCTATCCTGAGTACGGAGACCAGAAGCGCCGTGCGGTCGTAGTGGGAGACCAGGCGGCGGAGGGCGGCAGTAGGAGCTTGCTCCGCCGACCAGGGCGGCCCCGCGTACTTTCCCCACAGTCCCAGGGCCGCTCCCACCACGCTGACGCCAAAGAAGAGGGGCAAGGAAACGAGCAGTACCAGTAAGGATGCTAAGCTACCCCCGTCCAAAACCACTGCCCTCTATTCAAGAGTCGTTGGTCTCCACTTTACCGGAGCGTCCCCTGATGCGAGCTGGGATGCCCACCGCCAGGCTGTCGGGTGGCACGTCCTTGTTGACCACCGCTCCTGCCCCCGTGGCCGAGCGCGGACCCACCTTGACCGGGGCCACCAGCATCGTGTCTGAGCCGATGAAGACGTCATCCCCAATCTCCGTGGGGTTCTTTTTCTCGCCATCAAAGTTGCACGTAATGGCGCCGGCTCCAATGTTCACATTCCTGCCTACCTGGGCATCGCCCATGTAGCTGAAGTGGCCCATTTTGGTACCCTGGCCCAGCCGGCTGTTCTTCACCTCGGCAAAGTTGCCAATGTGTACGTCCCGCTCTATGACGGCGCCAGGCCGTAGATGGCTGAAAGGCCCCACGTCTACCCTGGACTCCAGTACCACCTGCTCCAGCATAGAGGCCACCACCTTGCAGTCGTCCCCCACCGACGAATCGTATATTAGGGCGTTTGGCCCCACGGTGCAACGCTCCCCGATGGTGGTGCGCCCTGCCAGGGTCGTGTTAGGGTAGAGGACCGTATCGGGGCCAATGGCTACCCCGGCGTCCACATAGGTGGAGGCGGGGTCAATAACCGTCACCCCCGCCTCCATCCAATGGTTGAGGATTCGCTCTCGCATGGCCTTCTCCGCTTGGGCAAGCTGGATCCGCGTGTTCACGCCAAAGATCTCCATCTCCTCGGTGGAGGCGACGTTGCCCACCAGTAACCCATCGCGCACCGCCATGGCAACCAGGTCTGTGAGGTACAGCTCACCAGAGCGGGAAGGCAATAGACGGTGCAGCGCCGGCCACAGCCAGTCGGCCCGAAAGCAGTACATGCCGCCATTGATCTCGCGGATGGCCCTCTCCTCCTCGGTGGCGTCCATTTCCTCCACTATAGCGAGAATCCTGCGAGATTCCTTGTCCCGCTTGATGTGTCCCAGGCCCGCCGGCGGCACGAGGTCAGAGGTCAGCAGCGTCGCTACTGCCCCGGAGTCCTCGTGCTGGGCCATCAATCGCTTGAGCGTGGCAGACTGGACCAGCGGCGTATCGCCCATCAGCACCAGCACGTGGGTGGCCTTCCCTCTGAGCAACGTTTCGGCCTGCATCAAGGCGTGGCCCGTGCCCGGAGGTTTGTCTTCAGGCTGCTCTTGGACTGCGTAGCGCACCCCGTCGCCCAGGCATTGGCGCACCTCGTTCGCACCGGGTGCGACAACGAGGACCACGGGGCCGCCTTGCGTTTCTCGTACCGCATCTACCACGTGGCGCACCATCTCCTTGCCGCACACCTTGTGCAGGACTTTAGGGACAGAGGAGCGCATCCGCTTCCCCTGCCCGGCGGCCAGGACTACCGTTGCCCAGTTAGACATGGCGCACCCTTTCTTTCACATCGGCGCCTTCGCCCTGCCACCGGCCCGAGGCGGAGGGGCAAGCCGCTCATGCAAAGATACGAAAGCCCGCCGGTTCGGTTTGCTCTTCCATGGTATCTAATCCCCCCGACTAGAGTCGGGGGTTGGGGTGAACTCGGAACCTGGCACTTTAGTGCCAGGGAGGCGCACGGCCACAGAAAAGCAGACTGTACTACCCCACCGAGGGAATTGGAGACGGGCCCCCTTGGATGCTATAGTATAGCATTGCATGACCCGCTGGCATCAGGAGAGGTGGCCGAGCGGTTTAAGGCGCCGCTCCCGAAAAGCGGTGTACCTTCGGGTACCGCGGGTTCGAATCCCGCCCTCTCCGCCAACCCAGGCGCGCCTCTTCAGTCCCACGCCTATGCAAACCTCACAGAACACCAGGCCGCCCGGGGAAGCACACCCCACCCCCCTACGCGCCCGCCTCTGCCTGGTAGCCGGCGACCTGCTGGTCTTCCTGCTTTTCGTCGTCATTGGCCGGGCCGACCACAAAGCTTCCCTGAGCGCCCTGGATGTCCTCGAGGGCATGGCCCCCTTCGCCCTGGCGTGGCTCCTGATCTCCCCCTGGATGGGGGCCTACCGACCCCCTGCCACCAGCGCACCCCGGCAGGCGTGGTGGCGCATCCTGCTGGCCGCCCTCGCCTGTGGAGCCGTCGCCCTCCTGGCCCGGAGCTGGTGGTATGGGCGTCCCATGGTCCCGTCTTTCGTGGCCGTGGCCCTGGCCTTCCAGTCCCTGCTCCTGGTCGCCTGGCGGGCGGCGTACATCCTCGTTGCGCGTCGGGGGGCCGCCAGACCCAGCTAGCGGAGGGCCACCCTGCCAGGTCAGGGATCAGTCAACCTAACTCTCTCTGTCCCCCTCTCCCAACGGGGGCTTTGCCCGATAATTCGCCCCGTTGCGAGGGCAGTGGCGAATCTCGTTATTCCC
>JACQUH010000006.1 GCA_016210375.1 Chloroflexota bacterium | reverse complement strand
GTTTTCCCCTTCTTGCTGGCGGCCTTGGCGCTGCTCTTGCTCATGGGGCCAGAGCTGTTCCGTGTGGTGGACCTCTTCGGCAACCGCATGAACACGATGTTCAAGCTCTCCTACCAGGCTTGGACCATCCTGGCGGCGGCCTCCGCCTACGCCGTGCATTTCCTTTCGTCCCGCATCTTCGGCAAGGGGCCTGTCGTACGGCTCCTGGGTTACGGTTGGGCGCTGCTTCTCGCTGGGGGCCTGGTAGCGTCCCTGTACTACCCGGCCGCCGCAGCGTACACCAAGGCGCAGGCGCCTCCGGAGCAGGCGACGCTGGACGGCCTGGCTTACGTTTTCAAGTCCAGCCCAGGGGAGTACGAGGCCATCCAGTGGCTGAAGGGCAGCTACAAGGAGGGAGAGGTCCTGGTGGAGGCGGTGGGTGACGACTACTCGGACTATGGACGAGTCTCGGCCAGCACTGGTGTGCCTACAGTGCTGGGCTGGACCTTCCACGAGGAGCAGTGGCGAGGCTCACGGGAGTCTTTTGCGGGGCGGCAGGAAGCAGTGCAACGTCTGTACCAGACGGAGGACCTGGCCCAGGCAAGAGAGATCCTGTCCAGGTATGGCGTGACGTATATCTACGTGGGGCCCCGCGAGCGGGCCAAGTATGGCAGGGATGGTCTGACCAAGTTCGCCGAGCTTGGCGAAGAGGTCTTTTCCCAAGGGGATGTGGTGATCTACCGTGCTTACAGGTAGTGCGGAGCCTGGAACTCTGGAAGCGCCGCCCAGCAGCGTGGCTGTACCGCAGCCGACGCGGCCGGTGGACCGGCCACGTCGCCGGCTGTCCTGGTACGTCGTGGCCTACGTGCTCCTGCTGGCGGTGACCCTGGGCATGCGGCTGTGGGGCCTAGGCTCCATGGCCCTGCACCACGATGAAAGCCTGCACGCCACCTATAGCTGGTACATCTACATGGACCGGGGCTACCAGCACATGCCCATGATGCACGGCCCCTTCAAGTTCTTTGGCGCCGCCGCCCTCTTCCATCTCCTCGGAGACTCGGTGTCCACGGCCCGGCTCCTGCCGGCCCTCATGGGGACGTTGCTGGTGGCGCTGCCCTTGCTGCTCAGGAGCTACCTGGGCCGCACGGGGGCGCTCGCCACCTCGGTGCTGCTGGCCTTTTCCCCCTCCATGCTGTACTACAGTCGCTTTCTGCGGGACGACATCTTCATGATGGTCTGGAGTCTTCTGCTGATCGCTTTCCTGTGGAGGTACCTGGAAGCTCGGAAAACTCGCTACCTGGCGCTGAGCGCCGCGGTCCTGGCCATGGCCTTTGCCACGGAGGAGACGGCCTATCTGCTGGCCTTTGTGGTCGGGTCATACCTGTTCCTGTGGGCCATCGGCGATGTGGCGCTGTGGCTGCTGGGCCTCAAGCCGCTGAAGGCCTTCTCGGCCCCAGGCGATTTCCTGGTACTGATGGGAACGCTGCTGCTGCCCCTGGGCGCCGCGGCGGTTGCCTTGTTCCAGGGCAAGCTGGGTATTATCCTGGCAAATCCAGACTGGCAGGCAGCTCCCTCGGGGATTCCCCTCGGCTCAGGTCTGTACGTCGCCTTCTTTGTCGGGATGGCGCTCCTGGCAGCCTCGGTCGTCATCGGCCTGTGCTGGCGGCCAAAGGTATGGGTATTGTGCGCCAGCGTGTTCTGGGGGATTTGGGTCCTGCTGTTCACCTCCTTCTTCACGAACCTCTGGGGTGGCCTGGGCAGCGGCATGTGGCAGGCCCTGGGGTACTGGATTGTCCAGCAAGATGTCGCACGGGGCGGCCAGCCCTGGTACTACTACTTCGTCATCGGCATGAACTACGAGTTCCTACCCTTCCTCGTAGGGGGTGTGGCAGTGGTGGTGTACACGATCAGAGGCGACAACTTCGGTCGTTTCCTTGTCTACTGGGCTATCGTGACCTTCCTGGCCCTGATCTACGCCAGCGAAAAGATGCCCTGGATCCTGGTGGACGTGACGTTTCCCTTGACGGTGCTGGCAGGAAGGCTGATTGGCAGCCTGCTGGACCGCCATCCCTGGCACGGCGGCGGACAGATGTCCCTGGAGGCGACGGCCCTGGGACGGGCGCGCGTCCACTGGCCCGCGGTGGGCTTCTCCGTGGCGCTGGCCTTGCTGGTCGTGGCGGAGGGTTGGTGGCTCCTGCTGGCCCTGTCCCGCCAGCGGAACCTGGTCTACCTCCTGGCCGTGGGGGTGGTATCCCTGGCGCTGGTTGTGGCGCTGGTCTACCTGTTTGGGAAGGTGGGTGCGGGGAAGCGGCTGGCGCTGGTAGGGGTGACCCTGGCGGTAGCTATGTTCGGGCTCACCATTCCCTCTTCCCTTCGCGTCGCCTACGTCAACGCCGATGTTCCCGTGGAGATGCTGGTGTACACCCAGTCGGCGCCGGATATCCCGCAGATCATGGCCCAGATAGACCGCGTGGCGAAGGAGACAGGCAAGGGGCAGGACCTGAAGGTCATGGTGGACTCCGCCGATGGGTATAGCTGGCCCTGGGCATGGTACCTGCGGGACTATCGCAACGTCAACCTCATCACGTGCTTTACCTCGGACCCCGGGTGCATCAAGCTTTCGTCCAAGCCTGACGCCGACGTGGTGCTCCTCAACGAGCGCAGCCAGCGCGATGCAGCGCCCTATATGGACGCGTATGGTGAGCCGGTGAGGTACAAGCACCGCTGGTGGTTCCCGGAGAGCTACCGGGGCCTGACCCCCAAGGGCATTCTGAAGGGCGTCATCAGTCGCGAGCCACTGTGCAAGGTGGCGGCGTACTTCGTTTTCCGGGAGTTTGGCCAGCTCGTGGGGTCGGTAGATGCCTACGCCTATTTCCCAAAGGGGTTTGATCCTGGCCCCATTGGCCAGCCCCTTCCTGGGAAGCGCATGCAATGCTGATTCCTTGTTCTGCCTGTGGCCCGCCGCTTATACTGGTCACAGTGTCTGTTGGGAGGGCTGCGTTGCTTGACCGCCGCTTCTGGCTGGGCCTGGGGGCCAGCGCCTTCTTCATCCTGCTACTCCTGTGGCGCATAGACCTGCGGGACACCGCCCAGGCCCTGATAGCTGCCAACTACTACCTCGTCCTCCCCGCCATCGGCCTCTACTTCCTGGCCCTCTTCTTCCGGACCATACGCTGGGGCGTCATGCTCCGCCCCCTCAAGGAGATAGGCTTCGGCCGGCTGTTCCCCGTCATGTCGGTGGGCTACATGGCCAACAACCTCCTGCCCGTGCGCCTGGGGGAGCTGGTGCGCAGCTACTACCTGGGCGAGCGAGAGGGCGTCAGCAAGTCCGCTACCCTGGCCACCATCGCCATTGAGCGAGTGCTGGATGGCGTTGTCCTCCTGCTGTTTCTGGTGGTTCTTTCCGTGGCTCTGCCGGTCTCCGGCCTGGTGCGAGACCTGGCAGAGGATACGGGCGTCCCTTGGGCGCTGATGGTGGGGATTGCCACGCTCCCCTTTGTCGTTGCCCTGGGGCTGCTGGTTCTGGGGGCATTCCGGCCCAAGGCGGTCCTGGGTTGGCTTCAGGTAGCCTTTAGCCCCCTGCCTCAGGGCATCCGAGGCAAGCTTTCGGACCTGGCGGCCCTGTTCTTCAGCGGGCTGGCCGTGCTGCGAGACCCCCGGCGGTTCGCGGCCCTGGCGCTGCTGACCGTGGCTGTCTGGCTGGGCGAGATGGCGATGTACTTCGCGGTGGGCCTGGCCTTTGGCCTGACCGATTACCTCGGGGGAGCCGGCAGCATGCTGGCAGCGATGCTGGCCGTCACCGCTACCTCCAACCTGGCGACTTCGCTGCCTTCCTCCCAGGGGGGCATCGGCCCCTTTGAGCTGTTTGCCGCCGGCACGCTGGTGGTGCTGGGCGCGCCCAGGGAGGCGGCGACGGCCTATGCCGTGGCGCTGCACGTGGCCTTGCTGGTCCCCGTTACCCTCCTGGGCCTGGCGTACCTGTGGAGCGGGAAGGGGTCGCTGGTGCAGATGGTGCGCCTGGGTGCAACAAGACGCCGGGGCGCCACGAGCGAGGACGTGCCCCTGGCGGGAGGAGAGGCGCCATGAGGGTGGGGATCATTGGAGGAGGAGTGGGCGGCCTGGGCGCCGCCTACGAGCTGGCCAAAGGGGGCCACCACGTGGACCTGTACGAGCGCGCCCCCTTTCTTGGCGGCCTTGCCTCCACCTTCAACGTGGGTGGAGGCCGTCTGGAGCGGTTCTACCATCACCTGTTCCTCTCGGACCACACGATCATCGGCCTGCTTCAAGAGCTGGGCCTGGGAGACCGGCTTATCTGGAAGGAATCCACGGTAGGCTTCTACTACCGCGGCAGGATTTACCCCTTCTCCACGCCCATGGATCTGCTGCGCTTCACCCCCGTGGGCCTGGTTGACCGCGTACGCATGGGCCTCGTGACCCTGTACCTGCAACGAGTGAAGAACTGGCAGAAGTTTGAGGGGGTCAACGCCGCATCGTTCATGCGAAAGTGGATGGGGAGGCGGAACTACGATGTGGTGTGGGGGCCTCTTCTCCACGGCAAGTTTACGGTGTACAAGGACGAGATAGGGATGCCGTGGCTGTGGAGCAAGTTCGCCACCAGGGTGTCCTCCCGGGACAGGAGCTTCAGGGAGAAGCTGGGCTACATCCAGGGGAGCTGGGGGGTGCTGGTGGACGAGCTGGAGCGGCGCATCCATGAGCTGGGCGGCCAGACCCATACCAGCGCCACGGTGACCCGGATACTTGTGGAGGACGGACGGGTGAGAGGCCTGGCCCTCCAGGGCGCCGACGGTTCCCAGAGCCAGAAGGCCTTTGACCTGGTCATCGCCACCATCCCCAGCTTTACACTGCCCCGCCTGGTGGATCTGCCCCAGGACTACCTGGCCAGGCTTCAGGCCGTGGAGTACGAGGGGGCCATCGCCGTCATCTGGGTGTTGAAGCGCCAGCTCTCTCCCATCTACTGGCTCAACATCTCGGACCCGGACATACCCTTTCTGCTGGTGCTGGAGCAGACCAACCTTGTGCCGCCGAAGGAGTACGGCGGAAAGCACATCGTCTACACCGCCAACTACGTGCCCCGAGAGGACCGCCGGTGGGGCATGGACGCCAGGGCCATCGTGGCGGAGTATCTGCCCCACCTGAAGAAGATCAACTCCGAGTTTGACGAGTCGTGGATAGAGGAGTATTACCTGCACAAGGAGCCGGCGGCCCAGCCCATCATGAAGGTGAACTACCTTCAGCGCATGCCCGCCACCAGGACGCCGGTGGCAGGGCTGTGGCTGGCCTCCATGAGCCAGGTGTACCCCGAAGACCGGGGCACCAACTATAGCCTCCGCCTGGGCATGGAGGTAGCGCGGCAGGCTGTAGCGGAGGCGAAGGGGCAGGGCGCAGCGCAGTGACGCCCAGTGCGCTCCTGACGGCGGAGAGCGCGGCCTGAGCCCAGGGGCGAGATGCTGCCTGCCGTTCGGCACATTTCCCCGCCATAGCCGGTTTTGTTGTGAGGAACTGGGCGCGGCGGAGCCGCGCCCAGTTCCTCACATTTGCTATTACTGCCCCACCGGGCGAAGGGGGATCAAGAGCCTATCCTGAAACCCATTTGGCGCCGCCCCCTAATGTCCTGAATCAGGGGTTCGTTGCATGTATGGATTGGCATGCCCTTGTCGTGCTGAACGAAGTGAAGCATCTGGGGCGGTGGGAGACCCCTCCCCAGATTCTTCACTGCGCTCAGAATGGGTTATGTAACGAGCTTTGGATTCTCTACACTAGTCCCCCCTGCCAGACGCTCCATGCACCCAGGGGCCCGCTGACGACCGCAGGCACAGAGTCTTATGCATCGCTGCGCCAGACAAGCTCGTTCTTCTCTCTGGTGTACTGGCTGATGCCCAGGGGCAGGTCCTTCACATAGCTGTAGGCGCTCCTGGTGGTCAGGGAGACCGGAAGAGGGGCAATGGGCAAGGAGGAGTAGACTATTGCTTCCATCTCCTGGGCCTTCTTTTTCCTCTGGGCGGGGTCGCTGCTGGCGGCCATCACGAGGTAGTCGTTATCTATCTGGGGATCTGTAAAGCCGAACCAGTTCCTTGAGCCACTGGTCTTGAAGTAGCTTCCGAAGAGCTCTTCCGGGGTGTTGGTGGTCTGACAGAAGTAGTAGGACCAGATATGGTAGTCCAGCTTTGCCGCCCGGGCCGACACTGTAGCCGTATCAACGATGTCCAGGGTAACGTTGAGGCCAATTCTTTTCAGATCGCCGGCCAGGAACTCACCCTGGAGCTTGTAGACAGACGTGTTGCTCACCATCATCTTGAGGTCAAGGCCCTGGGGGTACAGCTCGGCCACGATTCTCCTGGCCTCGGCCAGGTCTGCATCGTGGGGCTGGCGGTAGCCGGGGAGCTGGCGGACCTCTGCCTCGGTCTTGCCCCAACCGCCAGTGTTCAGGTAGAGCTCCGGGAGGGCGTGGCCGTTGTGCACCACCACCGAGTAAGCCTCGCGGTCTACGGCCAGGTTCACGGCCTGCCTCAAGAGGATGTTGTCAAAGGGCGGCCTGGTGAGGTTCATGTTGAGGCCAGCGGGCCGGCAGTCGGAGCTGGTCGGGATCATATAGAACTCCCCTGCGGCCATACGCTTGGCGTAGATGGTTTCGTTGTCCGGTATCGGGTAGCCGCCGCTGACGTCCACGTTCTGGGTGAGGAAAGCAGCCTGGTAGTTGAAAAAGCCGTCCATGAGCACCAGGTCCCATTCGTCCAGGTAGGGCAGGCCCGGCTTGAAATAGTCCGGGTTGCGCTCGTACTGCCACAGGGCGCCCCGCTGGGACCCTTTCAGGCGGAAGGGGCCGGAGCCGTAGGGCCGCTGCTGCATCTCTTTTGTGGAGATGCCCTCGGGCACGATGGCGGAGAAACCGATGGCCAGGATGCTGGCCAGGCCAGAGAAGGGCTGAGTGAGGTGGATACTCAGGGTCAGGTTGTCCATGACCTCAATGCCGTGGTCTGGCCGGCTGATGTCCACGAACTCCTTCATCCAGCCGGAGCGGGGAGAGAGGACCTGCCCATTGAGGCCCATGATTTTCTCCAGGCTCCACTTGACGTCCTGGGAGGTCATAGGTGTGCCATCCCGCGGGCCGCTGGGGCTGGTGTAGGACTGGAACCGGACATCTGGGCGCAGCTTGAAGGTCCAGACCTTGCCGTCGGCGCTGATGGCGTAGGAATCGGCGGCGTCCACCACGATTTCGCTGCCCTCGGGGTTCCAGAGGAGGTTGCTGTACAGCTTCTGGTTATGGATGTTGGAAAGGGCAGAGATGGCGTTGTGGGGGTCAAAGCTCTGGGGGTCCCCGGTAGAGGTCTGCTTGATTATGCCGCCCTGCCTGGGCCTCTCCATGGGTACCGGTGTAGGAGTAGCCGTGGCGGCAGGGGTGGGGGTAGCCACCACGGTCGCCGCAGGGAGCGGCGTCGTGGGTGTCGGCGTGGGAGCAGGCTCCTGAGCGCCACAAGCCGCAGTGGTAAGAAGGCCGGCCCATGCCAGCACCCCTACGAGGAAACCTGGCTTGGGCCACACTGATCCAGACATGGACTGGGTCCCTCCATTCTGTCTGACGCATTGGCCAACCTTCGGGACGAAGAGGGCTGCTTGCCCGAAGTGTACACTGTTGGCATCTAATATTCCAAAGGGCGGGGTCGGCATTGGGCCCTTGGCAAGGTGACCGTTTGTCCCATCCACATGCCAATCCTCTCCTCTTTCCTGTCACGGGAAGGGGGAGCCGGAGCGAATTGCCACCAACCACTAAGAAACTATCTCAAATTGTTTTTCTTTACCCCAGCCTCAAGGCTTGGGCATCATGCCGCCCTCTTATGGTCATTGACAAAATAATCTGCCAATTGGGTTCCGATCTAACCCCCTCTGGCTCCCCCTTGCCTCAGGGGAAGGGGAGAACATGTTTTTGTATCGTTGTGATGCGCCAAAGGCGCATCACAACGATACTTCAGATCATCGTCCCCCTCTCCCATTGGGAGAGGGGGACCGCAGGGGGAGAGGTCGGAACCCCACTGGCGACGTATTTGTTCAATAACCATAAGGGGGCGGCGTGAACGACGATGTGAAGCCACAGCCTTCAGGCTGTGGTAGGAGATACCCCTCCGACGGGTACCCTGGACACCAAGAGACCTTGAGGAGTCAATGGACCGTCTCCCTGGCGTCCCGGCGTTCAGGTACAATAGGGAAATTGCTCCTCGTGCAGTTCCTCTAGCTTCATCTGTAAAAGAGGATCACCCGGGTGACCGACTCCATTTTTCTCGTCAACTTCTTTGCTGCTGTCGTGGCCGCTCTCCTGATGGGGTATGTGGCGCACCGGCTCCATTTGCCTGCCATCGTCGGGTACCTGCTGGCGGGAGTAGCGGTCGGCCCGCATACCCCTGGGTTCGGGAGCGACATCAACCTCATTCGGAGTCTGGCCGAGGTCGGCGTGGCCTTCCTGCTCTTTGCTGTGGGAACCGAGGTTCACCTGCAACGCTTGCGGAGGGTCCAGGGGGTAGGGATAGTGGGCGGCCTGCTGCAAGTAGGCCTGACCGTGGGCCTGGGCGCCCTCATTAGCAGGTCCCTTGGCAGCGGATGGGCCACCGCCCTCTTCTTTGGAGCGCTGGTCGCAGTCTCCAGCACCACAGTCGCGGTCAAACTGCTCCTGGATAAAGGGCAGCTCGGTTCCCTGCACGGCCGTATCATCGTGGCGGTCTTGCTCGTGCAGGATGTGCTGGTGGTGCCGCTCATCCTTGTCCTACCTGGCATCGCCGCTCCCTCGGTCTCCTCCGCCCAGACCGTCCTCCTCGCGCTGGGGAAAGCGGCCCTCTTGCTAGTCGCCGGCCTCCTGGTAGGCACACGCATCATCCCACGACTGCTTGACCGGGTGGCCGCTACCGGCTCCCAGGAGCTGTTCCTCTTCGCCACAATTTCCATCGCTCTGGGCAGCGCCATCGGAACGCAGTACCTCGGCGTGTCCGCCGCCGTGGGTGCTTTCCTGGCCGGGATGGCGGTCTCCCAGGGCAGGTTCGGCAAGCAGATAGAGACCCTGTTCACTCCCTTTCGGGACCTGTTCAGTATCTTCTTCTTCATCTCTGTGGGGATGCTGCTGGACCCGTCGGTCCTGTGGCAAGAGCTTCCTGCGGCCTCAATCACAGTCTTACTGGTGGTCGCCGGGAAATTCCTGCTGGTGGCCCTGATAACCATGCTGTTTGGCTATGGTCCGCGTGTGTCCATCCTCGTAGGTCTCTATTTGGCTCAGGTCGGCGAGCTCTCCTTTATCCTGGCGGGCCTTGGGCTCGCTCAGGGCGTCATTGACGACCGGCTGTACACGTTGCTCATCACAGGCGCCCTCGTGAGCATCTTTGCCAGCCCGTTCGTTGTGCAGGTGAGGCCCCTTGCTTTCGGGCGGGCCAGAGGAGAGAGGGCGCTTCGGCCTCTCCCCCCCGACAGTTCACGGGACCCGGAGTAAGGAGCGAGGGCGCACCCCGAGTCCCAGGGGAACCCAGGCAACTTTCAGACCGTAGAGCGCTCCGGGATTGTCCTGGAGAGCTCGCCACCCCCTGGGCTACTGCGGCCTCCACGTCTCCCCGTCAACGATCAGCTCTTTGATCACCGCGCTCCCAAAGCCGTTGACGGCCACCCGCACTTTGACGTCCCGGGCTTGCTCAATCGCTCGCCCCTGGCCCTCGGGGACGAAGTAGCTCTCAATGCCGTACTCCACTCTCACCCAGTTCATCGACCCCTCAGCGGGTCCGGTCTCCACCACGGTACCTTTGATGAAGAGCACATCCCCTTGCGGCTCTTCCCGGGTGAGAGAGGTGGCTATCCACTTCTGGCCGGAGGGGTCAGGCGCCAGCCGGACGAAGACGGCGTCACCCGGGACCACGCCGTACACGCAGCACACCCGCTGTGCTCCGCGCGGCAAGCGGCTGGGGTCATCGCCGAGGGTGGAGATCTCGTACCCCAGGACCACGTAGTCCCCCCGGAACAGGTCCCTGGGGTCCACGGGCACCGTCTGGAGCACCACCACCTCCCCGGTACGCAGCGTCGTCTCCTTGTATGCGGCCATGCCCACCAGGATGAGGACCTGGAGTGCGACGATGGCCAAGAACGCCCATCGAAACCTACTGCTCATCGGAGACCTCCACCAGCCTGAGCTGCGCCATCAGGCGTCGCCTGATCCGTTCCAGGGCAAACCCGCCGCCCAGGAGGAGTGCACCCGCCCCAATAAACAGCAGTGAGGTGTCCAACATGCCCCCTAGCAGGTCAAAGTAACGGGTCATGGCGTCCAGGGCAAAGAGGGCTATGCCGATGTTCACCAGCCCGCCCCGCTTGCCAACGGACCCCAGCCAGATGGCCCCAAGGATGGCGATGAACAGCAGGACGTTGTACAACGCCACGTAGGGCCAAGTCTCTGTGAAGGGAAGAAAGACCAGCAGGTATGCGCTGAGCAGGGCTCCCAAAACCCCTGCAGCCTCATAGGGAAGAGTACCCCAGTCTTCCGTGGCCCGGCTCTGGCGTACCAGGGCGACCGCGCCGGCCGCGACGCCTGCCCCGGCGGCAATGCCCACAACCACAAGGAAGCCCCTGGGGACTTCGCCCCGCCCGCTGCCGTAGGGACCCAGTACCTCCTGGAACAGCCATTCAAAGGTAAGGAGGTACAGCGAGACAAGGGCCGTCACTGCACCCAGGGCCAGGTACGGCCCGCTATATATCCTGGACCTGGCGAAGGCGGAGTGGGCCAGCCCCAGGGCGTAGCCGGCCGCTCCCACGACCAGGTACAGGGCTGGGAAGAGCAGCCCGTTGTCGGTGCCCTCTATCCACTGGGCCGTCTTCCAGCCCAGAGCGCCCAGGGCCACCAGGATGGCCAGGCTGAGCATGGCCCGGGAGCGGGTGAGGTAGGCCAGGGGCAAGACGCCTATCAGCCACAGGTACAGCAGATTGGGGTCGTTGACGTTGACGTGGTACACCTGGGCCACCAGAAAAACGCCCGCGCCATAGAAGATGGTGGCCATGAACAGCAACGCGCCACCGACCCGGGGGTAGGCGGTGGCGTACTTCAGCCAGGAGCCCGCCCCGTAGGCCGCTAGAATGGCGCCCAGGATGAGGCCCATCTTGCCGAAGCGGGGGATCTCCTGCCAGTTGGAGCCGATGAACAGGATGATCCCCACACCCACCAGCACCGCCCCCAGGGTGGCCAGCACAGTGACTAGCCTTCCGTACACCCGGCGCACCAGGGTGGCCCTGGGCGTGACCTGATGGTAGGCCAGGATGGCCTGGCCCTGCTCTTGGGTGATGATCCTCTGGTGGGCCCACTCCTGCACGGCAGAGGAGAGCCAGCCGGCCTCCTCATCCGATTGTTGGGGCTGCTCGCTCTGGTGTTCTTGGGCCATGGGTGCCTCCCTGCTGCTCTCAGTATACGCCTTGCCGCAGCTATCAGTACAACGTATAGTGGCGGCGGTTCTGTTTGCTCGGGAGTGGCGATTAGCGTGTCCTGGCCCTTCACCGAAGGGCCAGGTTTGGATTGGGTTACCCCCCGACTTCAGGTCACAAACCGAATAACTTAGCCTAGAGCAGCAGGGTCGCAATTCCTCTGTCCCTGAGGGGAACGGGTCAGGGGTGAGGGCCGACCTAACCCCCTTAGTAACTATCTCAAAATAGTTTTCTGCAACTCAGTCCTTCAGTTGAAGGGCCGAGGCATGATGCCGCCACCTTATGGTCACTGACTGCACAGCCTAACCCCCTCTGGCTCCCCCTTCCCGCACAGGAAGGGGGAGCAGATTGGTTTGAATAGGAGTGATGCGGCAGAGCCGCATCACTCCTATTCCTCAAATCGTAGTCCCCCTCTCCGCAACGGAGAGGGGGACTACAGGGGGAGAGGTCATACCTCAATACACAAGTGTTTGGCTGATGGCCATCAAGGGGCGGTGCCAAAGGGAGTTTTGAGAGAGTTTCTTAGTCCCCCTTGCCACATCAGGAAGGGGGATACAGAAGTGTGAGAATCTGGGCACGGCGGAGCCGTGCCCAGATTCTCACAATAATCCCATCCTCCGCCGTAGCGGAGGGGGACCAGAGGAGAGTCGGAACCACAGGCACAACTATTTGATTGATGACCATAAGTGCCAGGTTTGGATTGGGTTAACCCCCGACTTCAGTCGGGGGGATTGAATAACACACAAAAGCAAACGCGACCGAGGCGGCAAGCAACAGTAGCATGGTCGTGGGGGACAGGTGAGCCGGCAGAACTACCCGGCCGTATTGCCACCCTCGCAGGCCAATGCTAAGATGCGCCCAGGTATCTGTGGAGCACGCAATCAACCGAGCGCATTCTGCCCATCCATCCTCGCTGCCTCCCGTCCCGTGGTCTCTGGCCGATGCCGCCAAAGGGCTGCTCCTGGCCTTCGCCGGGGCTGCGCTCCTTATCCTGGCAGGCAGTGCCCTCCACCGGGTGCTGGGGCGCGACCAGGCCCTGGGCGTTCTTTTGCTCTCTCTGGCTTTAGAGGGAGTCCTCCTTCTGGCGGTGGGGCGCTATGGCCCGTGGCGGTACGGGCGTTCCTGGCAGGCCCTGGGCCTGGGCGAACCAGGGAAGGCCGGCGTACTCCTGAGCCTGGCCGCCTTCCTGACTATCCTGGGCATGAGCCTCCTGTACACTTCCGTTGTAGGCCTCCTGGGCCTGGACTGGCTCCAGCCCCCTGGGTTGCCCATTGAGGTTAACCAGAGCATCCTCACCAGGGCGGTCACGTTCCTGGTTACCGTCCTCGTGGCTCCCTTCGCCGAGGAGGCCTTCTTCCGGGGATTCTTGCTGCCTGCCTTCGCCGGCCAGTGGGGGTTCCTCCGGGCTGCCGTGGCGAGCTCCCTGCTTTTTGCCCTCAGCCATGCGTCCCTGGGCCTGGTGGCGCCGGCCTTCGTCTCTGGGCTGCTGCTGGCCTGGCTCTACCGGCGTACAGGCTCTCTGTGGAGCAGTTGTCTGGCCCACGGTTTCCAGAACCTGGTGGCCTTCAGCGCCGTCATGGTTGGCCCGTAAACGCGTGATGCCAATGAGGAAGCATCTTGTGGCGATGATTACAACGTGCTCATCGCGTCTAGGCGTTTGTCCGCCCCATCCCAGAGAATAGTGGAGGATTATATACTTGATGCGGATGTATTTTCCACTGAGGGACTGACCTAACCCCCTTGTCCCCCTTCCCGGTGCGGGAAGGGGGAACTGTCCTCCCTCTCCGTTGCGGAGGGGGGACACAAGGGGAGAGGTCGGCCTCCGCCCGCAGAACGCTTGGTAGCTTGCATCACACACCATGAGGAGCACTATGCCATCCCCAAGGATTGCGGAGGCTTTCCAGAGGATGAAGCGCCAGGGCAAAACTGGCCTCATCCTCTACGTCACCGTGGGCTTTCCGGATGTCCAGACGACGCTGGAGCTGGCGCCAGCCCTGGAGGTAGCGGGCGCTGACATCGTGGAGCTGGGAGTGCCTTTCAGCGACCCTCTGGCCGATGGCGCCACCATTCAGAAGGCCAGCTACCACGCCCTGGGGCAAGGGGTGACGCTAAGGAGGTGCCTGGCCGTGGCCGCCGAGCTGCGGGGGCGCGGCTTTGCCGTGCCCCTGATCCTCATGGGGTACTACAACCCCATCCTGGCCCTGGGGGTAAATGCCTTTGTGCGCCAGGCCCAGGCCAGCGGCGTGGACGGCCTGATTGTGCCAGACCTGCCGCCGGAGGAGTCTGGCCCGCTTAAGGCAGCAACGGCGGAGCTGGACATAGACCTCATCTGCCTTCTGGCCCCCACCAGCACGGAGCGCCGCATCGCCGAGGCTTGCGCCAGCGCCAGCGGCTTCATATACTGCGTAAGCCTGGCTGGGGTGACCGGCGCCAGAGACCAGGTGTCCTCGGAGGGCCAGGGCTTGGTGGAGCGCGTGCGGAGGCACACCCGATTGCCCGTGGCGGTAGGGTTCGGCATAGCACGGCGGGAGCACGTGGAGGCAGTGGGACGGTACGCCGAGGCAGCGGTCATCGGCAGCGCCTTGGTGAACGTTCTGGACCAGGCGTCGCCCGGGCGGGCCGTGGCCGAGGCCGTGCAGTTCGTGAAAGAGCTACGGGGAGAGGCTCAGGGGGTCTACAGGGGAACGGCATGAGCATAGTTTGCCGCGGAATCCGGGGAGCAACCACGGCGGAGAACACGCCGGAGTCCATCCTGAGCGCCACTCGCGAGATGCTGGAGGCCATCCTCAGCGCCAATGACCTGAAGAAGGAGCAGATAGTCGCGGCTTTCTTCACTGCCACCCAGGACCTGAACGCCGCCTTTCCTGCCACCGCCGCCAGGGTCCAGCTCGGCTGGACCGAGGTTGCCCTGCTGGACAGCCGCCACATGGACGTGCCCGGCAGCCTTTCCCATTGCATTCGCGTGCTGGTGCTGGCGAATACCGACAGGCCGGCCCAGGACCTGGTGAACGTGTATCTCCGGGGTGCCGCCAACCTTCGCTCTACTACTGGAAATGACAACCTTGGAAGATGAGCTGGCCAGGGCCACGCCTGGGCTGGATACCTACCTGTCTGTGGGGGTCTTTGACGGTGTGCACATGGGGCACCGCCACCTGCTGGACCTGCTGAAGGCCCAGGCCGCCCAATCGGGGTGTCTTGCTGGTGTGGTCACCTTCTGTAACCACCCGCGCGCCGTCCTGAGCCCCGGGGCCTCTATCCCCCTCCTGACGTCGCCGGAGGAGCGGGTCCGCCTGCTCCACGGGCTGGGCATCCCGGTGGTAGCGCCCGTCGCCTTCACCCGCGAGGTCTCGTTGCTCTCCGCGCAGGAGTTCTTACGCCTGCTGCAGAAGCACCTCCACAT
Organism: Chloroflexota bacterium; assembly: GCA_016210375.1. Taxonomy (GTDB): domain Bacteria; phylum Chloroflexota; class Dehalococcoidia; order Lucifugimonadales; family JACPCL1; genus JACPCL1. Next base: position 5,524 of record JACQUH010000006.1, on the reverse strand, counting down.
GCGCGGGCTGGTCGTTGGACCAGATTTTGCCCTGGGACACGATAGGCAGGGGACGCCAGAGGTGCTGCGAGCGCTGGGCAAGGAGATGGGGTTCGCTGTAACCGTGGCGGACTTCTATCTCCAGGGGCAGGAGCGGGTGAGCAGTACGGTCGTGCGCTCTTCCCTGGCCCAGGGAGACCTGCCGGCGGTGGCCCGGTACCTGGGACGTCGCTACGCTCTGGCGGGCACTGTGGCCCACGGCCTGGGCCGGGGTGGGACCGAGCTGGGCTACCCGACAGCCAACCTGGAGGTTTCACCGGAGATAGCCTTGCCCGCCGATGGCATCTACGCTACCTGGGCGTACGTGGGCCAGAGGCGGTACATGGCGGCCACCAGCATCGGCGTGCGGCCCACCTTCGGCCAAGGCAACCTCCGCACGGTAGAGGCGTACCTCCTGGACTTCCGTGGCGACCTGTACGGGCAGTCTCTGCGCCTGGAGTTTGCCCACCGCCTGCGAGATGAGGCCGCCTTCCCTGGCGTGGAGGCCCTCAAGGCCCAGATCGCCGCGGACGTAGAGGAGACGCGCCGGGTGTTGCAGGAGTAGGGGCGTCGCCCACGTCGCCCCTACGACTAGATTACCTAACCCCCTCTGGCTCCCCCTTCCCGCACGGGAAGGAGGAGAAGATTGGTTTGAATCAGTGGGATGCGGCTCTGCCGCATCCCACTGATTCATCAGATCAGGGTTCCCCTTCTGTTGCGGAGAGGGGGGCTACAAGGGGAGAGGTCATTTAGGACATGACCTTCAGGGTGCGGTCGGATGGCACCGCAGCCATAAGGCAAAGCGACAACCTCATGTCCTCTGCCGGGAGTGGGCACTGGCAACGCAGGGTCTTTCGGTTTTCCGAGCGCCCATGGGAAACAGCTTATCACCACAGCCTAAAGGCTGTGGCATGCGATTGTCGCCTGGATGCCGCACCCTTCAGGGTGCGGTCATCAAGCCACAAAACCGAAGGACAGTAGGGGCAAGACATGTCTTGCCCCTACTGGGTACGTCCTCATGGACATGGGCCATCTGTTGACCTGCTATAATAGGGCCGCTCGTTCAAAGGCCGTTCGTGAAGACCTGCCATGCTCCTCGCCATTGACATAGGCAACACCAACGTCACCCTGGGGGTCTTTGAGGGCGAGGCCGTCAAAGCCACCTGGCGGCTGGCCACTGACACGCGCCGAATGCCCGACGAGTATGGCCTTATCCTGCTGAACCTGCTGCCCATGCGCGGCGTGGCGCCGGCTGATATTCACGCCGTGGCCATTTGCAGCGTTGTGCCGCCCCTGACCCAGGTCTTCGCCGAGCTGTGCGAGAGCTTCTTCCACACCAAGCCCCTGGTGGTCGGGGTCGGCGTCAGGACGGGCATCAAGATCCTGTACGACAACCCAAGGGATGTGGGGGCAGACCGCATCGTGGACGCTGCTGCCGCCTATCGCCTCTACGGCGGCCCGCTGATTGTCGTGGACTTTGGCACGCCCACCGTCTTTGACGCCATCACCGCCCAAGCCGAATACCTGGGCGGCGCGATCGCCCCCGGCCTGCGAGTTGCGGCGGAGTCCCTCTTCACCTCCACCTCTCAGCTACGGCGAGTGGAGCTGGCGGCCCCCAGCAGCGCGATTGGGCGGAACACGGTGCAGGCCATCCAGTCCGGCGTTGTGCTGGGGCACGTGGACATGGTGGAGGGCATGGTGAGGCGGTTCAAGCGAGAGCTGGGAGGCAGTCCCAAGGTAGTGGCCACCGGCAACCTGGCGACGCTCATCGCCAGGGAGACCAGCGTGTTTGACGCCGTGAGCCTGGACCTGACCTTGGTAGGCCTTCGCATGATCCACGAGCTTAACCAGGACCACAGATAGCATGTTGCTCGCTATAGACATCGGCAACACCAACGTGAAGGTGGTAGTCTTCCGGGGGGAAAGCGTTCGCGCCTTCTGGCGGCTGGCCACCGACCCTCGCCGCATGGCCGACGAGTACGAGTTGGCCCTGGTAGACCTCCTGCGGTTGCAGGGTATCGCAGCTACGGATATAGACGCGTCGGCCCTGTGTAGCGTGGTGCCGTCTTTGACCCCTCTTTTCACAGAGGTGTGCCAGGGCTTGTTCGGTGTGCAGCCCGTGGTGATCGGCGCGGGCGTCAAGACCGGCATCAAGATTGTGTACGACGACCCCCGGGCCGTGGGAGGTGACCGCATTGCGGACGCCGCTGCTGCCTACCACCTGTACGGCGGGCCGGTCATCGTGGTGGACTGCGGCACAGCCACGGTCTTTGACGGCGTCACGGCCCAGGCGGAGTTCATTGGAGGGGCCATCGCCCCCGGGCTGCGCTCCGCCGCCGACTCGCTGCTGGCTGCCACCTCGCAGCTCCGGGGTGTGGAGTTGGTCGCCCCGTCCAGCGCCATCGGCCGCAACACCATCCAGGCTATCCAGTCCGGCCTGGTGTTTAGCCACGTGGATATGATTGAGGGCATGGTGCGCCGCTTCCGGCGCGAGATGGGGCAGGAGACCAGGGTGATAGGCACTGGCGGGTTCGCCAACCTGGTGGCCCAGGAGACGAAGGTTTTTGATGCCGTGCACGCCGACCTGACCCTGCTGGGCCTGCGGCTCATTCATGGGATGAACAACGGCAGGGATTGACGAAACAGCGGTGGGAGCACACCATGAAGCCATCCCCAAAAGCTTCATGGCACTGCGCCCTGAAGGTCATTAACAAAACAATCTGCCAATTGGGTTCCGACCTAACCCCCTCTGGCTCCCCCTTCCCGCACAGGAAGGGGGAGATTGTAAACCTGAGTATCTGAACACGGCTTTGCCGTGTTCAGATACTCAGGAAAAAAACATCCCCCTCTCCGCAACGGAGAAGGGGATAAGAGGGGGAGAGGTCAGAACCACAGTGCAAACGTATCTGGTTGATCCCCTAGCCTTCAGGCTGGGGTATAGAAAACCATTGTAGGATAGGTGCATGAAAAGCGCGTTAGAGGGCAAGCGGGTTGTCTTGGGGGTCACGGGGAGCATCGCGTGCTACAAGGCCGTGGACCTGGCCAGCAAGCTGGTGCAAGTGGGCGCATCGGTAGACGTCATCATGACCGGTGCCGCGGCCCAGTTCGTCACGCCTCTGACCTTCCGCAGCATCACCCACCGGCCCGTGGTGACCGACCTCTTTGACCCTGACTCGGAACTGAGCGTGGAGCACGTGGCCCTGGCGGAGCGCGCCGATATCGTGGCCATTGTTCCCGCCACCGCCCACACCATCGCCAAGCTGGCCCACGGCCTGGCCGACGACGCCCTGACCACGACGGTGCTGGCCACCGCCGCGCCGGTGCTGGTGGCCCCCGCCATGGACGCCCACATGTATGAGAACGCCATCGTCCAGGCGAACCTGGAGGCTCTGAAGAGGCGGGGCATTGCCATTGTTGGCCCGGAGCGGGGGCGGCTGGCCTCGGGGCTGTGGGGCTGGGGCCGTCTGGCCGAGCCTGCTACGGTGGTCGGTCACATCGCGGCGACGCTGGGCCGCCACGGGGACCTGGCGGGCCGCACCATCGTGGTCAGCGCCGGCGGCACTATGGAGCCCATTGACCCCGTGCGCGTCATCACTAACCGCTCCTCGGGCAAGATGGGCTACGCCATCGCCGAGGCCGCCCGGGACCGGGGCGCCCGCATTATTCTCGTCACCACGCCCACCGCCAATGCCCTTCCCGTGCCCGCCTGCGTGGAGGCTACGGTGGTGGAGTCGGTGGCCCAGATGCGGGACGCCGTCCTGAGCGCCTGCGCGGAGGCGGACGTGCTCATCATGGCAGCGGCGGTGAGCGACTACAGGGTGGCCCAGATAGCCGACCAGAAGATAAAGAAGTCTGACGAGGGAGGAGCCAGCGGCCTTACCCTTCACCTGGTGGAGAACGCCGATTTCTTCCCCGAGGTGCCCGAATCGGTGATGAAGGTGGGATTCGCGGCGGAGAGCCAGGACATCCTTTCCAACGCCAGGAAGAAGATCTTCAGCAAGGGGCTGGAGTTCATCGTTGCCAACGACATCACCATGGAGGGCGCCGGCTTCGGCGTGGACACCAACAAGGTGACCATCCTGGACAAGGAGGGCGGCGTCCTGGACCTGCCCCTTATGACCAAGTACGAGGTGGCCCACCACATCCTGGGTAAGGTGGCGGGGGCGCTGAAACGCAGGACGTAGCGTTTACCCCGACGGTGCTTGCGTCCTAGCCGCTTCCGTGCTAGAACTTGGGCGGCCAGCCAGAAGGACTCCCTCTGTGGCTAGCCGCGGAGTTCGAATCCTGTATGGCCCACCATACGGTACGAAAGGTAAAACTGTCTCGATGACCTTCGCTCTAGCCCTCTAGCACCCTTAACCCTATGACAGGGGTCGGCCAAGGGTAGACTGGAGGCCACTACCCGGAGCGCCAGTAATCATCGCAATGCCTCGTAGACCCACGAGGCAACGGTGAAGAGGCCAATCCCCACCAATACCGCGACAACGACCCCGGCCAACACAATCCACTGGTACACATAATGGTGCCCAACACGAATGAACCCTCGCCAGTGTAGCGAAGGGGGGCCTTTGCTGCTGTCCGCAGCTTTCAGGACCGCACGATACGGCACATCCCCTCTTCCCCGCCATAGCATGCGTGATGGGGTGTAGGCGCCTGGGGAAAAGTTGTACTTGGCCTGGACAGCCTCCTGGAGCAACGTGAGCCGTCCCTTGGCATGGTCCGAGACCTGAGAGAGGTCTCCTCGGAACTTGATGGCCGAGAGCATAAGCAGCGGGTCACTGCCGCAGGACCTCTCGAATGCAGCAACGGCAGCCTTCATCTCCGGCGTCCGGTGTTCCCAGAGGTACCAATAGCGCCCGGCCATCGCGGGGAACTGAAGCCGGTGGTACACCTCCGCCAGACGCGCTCGTAGGGCTAGGTCATTGGGGTTGTCGTGGACGAGCGTATGCAGCCGGTCGCGAGCCTTTCCGAGGTCGCCACGCTCCACGTCCGCCTCTACTCGGGCGAGCACAGTCTCTTTCGGCATATTGCCCAATCCTTCCTATTGGACGACCAAGAGCCTTTGCTTGTCGCTCAGGTGGTCATTTTAGTTCGGAACTTCGAAGACATCATCGTCTCACTCCTGCCAGCGGGTTTGGCGACCCCTTGGGGGCGAGGCTCACTGGCCAAACCTCGTATGACATCCCGCAGGCGCTCAAAATCACGCCATTGCATACGCCTCTTGAGTCTGTCCAAATCTCGGTCTGCGGCTGGAGTGACTTCGATGCTATACACTCGTTGCCTTCGCCCCTGTCTCCCTTCCGCTCACCGCCCGTTCCACATCGCGTTCAACGGCGGCCCATGACCGTCCACCTTTTTCTTTCCATTCAGCGCGTCTCTCTTCCAGGTCGGCGCGTAGCTCCTCGTCCTCCCTCGCCTCTAACCACTCGCTGACGGCCTCGGCAACAATATCCTTGGCGTGACGACCTTTTCGCGCCGCCTCCACCTTCAATGCTGTATACAAATC
>JACQUH010000239.1 GCA_016210375.1 Chloroflexota bacterium | reverse complement strand
AGGCTCCTGGCGTCAAGGTCAATGCCGACAACCTGCCCAGGTGCAACGGCTTCTGCAAGGCCGATGGTGACAGTGCCGGGCCCGCATCCGCAGTCCAACAGACTCATACCTGCGCGGAGGTGTGGAAGCAGAAAGGCCGCTCGCGTGCTGGCGCGCCGAAGCTGGAACATGTCCACAAGTGCAGGGCTGTAACCGGGACCGGGCTGCTGGGGTGTGTTGACCATGGGAAACCTCCTTGTGTGTGGTTATGGTGCCGGCGGGTTGTTCCCACAAATGCGGGACGCCTACCCCTCTTTCCAGCCGATGGCGGAGCAGTAGAGGCGGCTGTGGAAGGCATCGGGACGCTTTGACCACTCCTCAATGTCCTGGGCTAGCCGCTCCTGGCCGGGACGGTCTATCCACCCTTGCTCAACCCAAAGATTCGACGCGAGAACTCGCATCTTCCATACGTCTGCAACCAAGGCTAGCAGTTCTGGCGTCCCAGAAGCCTCGCAGTCGGCGGAAGCCTGACAGCGGGCAAAACCCGCCCGCAACAGGTGCCCTCTATTCCCGCGCCCGTTGGAGGGGTCCCACTGTCCGCGATAAATGAATGCCTTCAGGTGCAGGGCGATAGCCTGTTCCAGGGGGCCATCAGGTGGCCAGGTCGCGTCAGCGTCTGCGAGGTCTCTAATACCAATCGGCCCGCCTGGCCGCAAGACACGGCCCATCTCCTTCAGCGGCTGCTGCTTGTCTTGGAAGTACATGAGCAGAGTGTTGGCGTACACAACGTCAAAGGAGTTGTCCTCAAAGGGAAGCTTCAGGACGTCGGCCACCTGGAAGCGGACGTTGGCTGTGCCGCTCTGGGCCGCGTTGGCGCGCGCCAGCTCTATTTGCTGGGCGCCGATGTCTATGCCGGTCACTTCCCCTGGAGCCACGGCTTCGGCCAGTCCAATGGTGATGGTCCCTGGGCCACAGCCGCAGTCCAGAACACTCATCCCTGGCTTCAAGTAGGGCAGGAGGAAACCCGCCTCCTTCTGGGCCGTGCGCCTAGCAGTACGATCAACCAAGGCTGGGCTCCATCCTGGGGTTCGCTGTTGGTTCGGTGTGGTCATGGTTTGTGTCCTTCGCTGTTTCAAGCTGCGCCTACTGTATGTGTGCGGCGACAGCTCTCCTTGGGGAACATGAACTATTCTTCGCTGGTAGGCGTACCGTCTCAGGAGGTAGGGGCGCAAGGCCTTGCGCCCCTACGAATACATGGCGACGCCTATCCCTCTTTCCAGCCGATGGCGGAGCAGCAGATGCGTGACCAGAAGGCGTCCGCGTCTTTACCCCACTCCAGGATCTCCTGCGCCAGCCGCTCCAGCGTCGCCTCATCTGTTAGCCCCAACTCAACGGCCCGGGTGTACCCACGCACCCGAACAGCCTCGGTCTCCGCCATCTTCTGAATGGCCTCTGGCGACCCATAGAACTCGCAGTCTGCAAAACCTTCGCAGCGTACGAAGCCAGCCCGTCGCAAATACGCCTTGGCCTTTCTCCCGCTGCCAGGCAAAACTTGACCGGTGTGGTTCCAAACATTCGTGAGGATGGCATTAGCCTGCTGTACGGGCCCACCTTCGGGGTTGAGGACATATCCGCCGCCGGGGTTTCGTATGCCAATCAGACCTCCGGGGCGCAGGACACGGCGCATCTCTTTGAGCGCCTGGTCAGGGCTGTCCCCAAAATACATGATGACGTTGTTTGCGTAAGCCACATCAAAAGAGTTGTCCTCAAAGGGCAGCTTCAAGATGTCCCCTACCTGAAACCGCACGTTTGGTGTGCCCTTCTGAGCAGCATTGGCCCTCGCCACCTCTATCTGAGGTGCACCGATGTCTATGCCGACAACCTCCCCTGGCGCAACCGCCTCGGCCAAGCCGATGGTGATGGTCCCTGGGCCGCAGCCGCAGTCCAGCAGTCGCGTGCCAGGCTTCAGGTAGGGCAACAGGAAGGCCGCTTGTTGTCCAGCCGTGCGCTGGGCGGTTAGCTGCGCCACAGCGGGGCTCCATCCTACTGTTCGCAGTGTGGCGCCTGGTTGTTGTGGATTTGGTGTGGTCATGGTCGTCTCCTTTGCTGTCTAAGCTGCGCCAACTGTATATGCGCAGCGATGGCTCTCCATGGGGAACTTGTACTATTCTTCGCTGGTAGGCATACCGTCCCAGGCTGGTAGGGGCGCAGCATGCTGCGCCCCTACGGTCCTTTCTGCGCCTCACGTGCTCTGCACAGCGCCGGTCTGCTGGAGCCAGCCCAACTGGTCCACGTTGACCCACCGCTCTGCCAGCTTGCCGCCGGCGACCCGGAAGATGGCGCATCCCCGCACCTTGAACGGCTTCCCAACGGTAGAAGGGTTGCCGAGCAGCGGCTGCGCAATCTTCCCTTCCATCACGTAACGGACCACTACCTTGTCCCCCTCAGCTATGAGGTCTTCAATGGTGTACACGTTGTTGAACCCGCTGCGGGCCGTTGTGATATGCCGCTTGATGGCGTCTAGACCAGTGACAGGGTTAGGATCAGAGTTCTGGTGGCTCGTGAAATCTGGAGTCACCAGCGCGTCCATGGCGGCAGTATTGCCGGCACCGTATGCCTCGTAGAACCGCCGGGCTAGCTCCTTAGTCTGCTTAGACATGGGCTTCTCCTTTCAGGATGTCATGGGGTGGACATGGCGTGGCCTCCTCGGGAGGAGTGTGTGGCATAAGGGCGACCCGGCGGGTCGCCACTACGGGCAGGCCGGCGTTCGCCTCACAGCAGGGTCTTGACCTCGTGGACCGGGCCGCAGGCGACGCCCATGGCCTCGTGGTGCTTGTGCACAGCGTCGGAGCTGGGGGCGTCCAACAGGCAGTAGCCGTCGCCCGCGTCGTTGTGGTAGTACTCCACCTGGCGTACGCCGAAGGCGTCGCGCTTTCTGGCGCGCGCCTCCTTGGCGATCTGCTGGATCACTTCCTTGGGGACCTTCAGGTTGGCGTGGTAGTCCATGAACAGGGGCATGGGGT
>JACQUH010000221.1 GCA_016210375.1 Chloroflexota bacterium | reverse complement strand
CTGTGGCAAAGCCGAACTCCTCGGCGCCCAGCAGGCAGGCAATAGCAACGTCCCTGCCCGTCTTCAGTTGGCCGTCGGTCTGGACGGCGATGCGGCCGCGCAGGTCGTTGCGCACCAGCACCTGATGGGTCTCTGCAAGGCCCAGCTCCCAGGGAAGTCCTGCCGTCTTGATGGAGGACTCGGGCGATGCGCCGGTGCCGCCGCTGTCTCCGCTGATGAGCACCACGTCGGCGTGAGCCTTGGAGACGCCTGCGGCGATGGTGCCCACGCCCACCTCGGAGACCAGCTTCACGTGAATGCGGGCGTCCGGGTTGACGTTCTTGAGGACATGGATAAGCTGGGCCAGGTCCTCAATGGAGTAAATGTCGTGGTGCGGCGGGGGCGAGATCAGCTCCACGCCGGGCGTCGTGTGACGTATCCAGCCGATATAGTCGTCCACCTTGTGGCCGGGGAGCTGACCGCCTTCGCCGGGCTTGGACCCCTGGGCCATCTTGATCTGCAGGTCGCGGGCGTTCACCAGGTAGTTGGTGGTCACGCCGAAACGGCCCGAGGCCACCTGTTTGACGGCGCTGCTCCGTGAGTCGCCGTTGGGGTCCGGGTGGAAGCGGCGGTAGTCCTCGCCGCCCTCGCCGGTGTTGCTGCGCGCACCGATGCGGTTCATGGCGATGGCCAGGGTCTCGTGGGCCTCTTTGCTGATGGCCCCCAAAGAGATAGCGCCCGTCGCAAACCGCTTGACGATCTCAGAGGCCGGCTCCACCTCTGCCAGTGGGACCGGACTATCGGCCCACTTCAACTCCAACAGACCGCGCAGGGTGCTGAGCTGCCTGTCCTGGACGTCAACGAGGTCCGCGAACTCCCGGTAGAGTTTGTAATTGTTGGTGCGTGCGGAGATCTGCAGGCGGGCGATGGTCTCCGGGTTGTACATGTGGTATTCGCCGCCGCGACGCCACTGGTACTGCCCGCCCGGGTCAAGCTCCAGCTCGGAAGGCCCCTGGGGCGCGAACGCGCGGGCATGGCGCTGGCGGGCCTCATCCTCGATCACGTCTATGCCCACGCCTCCGACGCGGGAAGGCGTCCACGTGAAGTACTTATCAACAAGGGGCTTGGCCAGGCCTACGGCCTCAAAGATCTGTGCGCCCTGGTAGCCCTGGATGGTGGAGATGCCCATCTTGGAGGCGACCTTCAGGATGCCTTTCTCCACGGCCTTGGTGAAGTTCTTCTGTCCGGTCTTGGCGTCTACGGACAGCGCCTCATGCTTCTCCATGTCCTTGATGGTCTCGAAGACCAGGTAGGGGTTGACCGCTGTGGCGCCATACCCCATGAGCAAGGCGCAGTGGACCAGGTCTCGCGGCTCGCCGGACTCCACCAGCAGGCCGGCGCGGGTGCGCAGACCCTGGCGGATGAGGCGATGGTGCACGCCGGCGCAGGCAAGCAGGCTGGGGATTGGCGCATGATCGGCGTCAACGTCACGGTCGGAAAGGATGATAGCAGTGTAGCCGTCGTGGACCGCCTTGGTTGCCTGGGCGCACAGGTCATCCATAGCCTGCTCCAGGTTGCCCTTTTCATGAGGGTTGAACAGCGCCTTCAGGGTAATAGCCTTATTGCCCTTCAGGTTGATATGACGGACCCGTTCCAGCTCTTCATTGGAGAGGATAGGGTGGGAAAGGCGTATCTGGCGGGCGTGCTCCGGCGTCTCGGCTAGGAGGTTGCGCTGCGCGCCGAAGGTCATCTCCAGGGAGGTAACCAACTCCTCGCGGATGGCGTCCAAAGGCGGGTTGGTCACCTGGGCGAAGAGCTGCTTGAAGTAGCTGAACAGGATCTGTGGCTTGTCCGAGAGGACAGCCAGCGGCGTATCGGTGCCCATGGAGCCGATAGCCTCTGAGCCGGCTTCAAACATAGGCTGCAGGATCATGCGTATCTCTTCCAGGGTGTAGCCGAAGGCCTGCTGCCGCTGGAGAAGGGTCTTGTAATCATCGGGGTGCACGTGCGCCGAGGCGTCGGGCAAGCTGTCCACCCGCACCACGTTGTCCGCCAGCCACTGGCCGTAGGGCTGGCGGGAGGCAAGCTCGGACTTGATCTCCTCGTCGTCCAGGACGCGGCCCTCCTCGGGGTCAATGAGCATCATGCGCCCTGGGCGCAGCCGGCCCTTGTAGAGGACGTTCTCCGGGGGGACCTGGAGGACGCCGGCTTCCGAGGCCATGACGATGAGGTTGTCCTTGGTAACGGTGTAGCGAAAGGGGCGAAGGCCGTTTCGGTCCAGGTTGGCCCCAATCTTCTTGCCGTCGGTAAAGGCGATGAGGGCCGGGCCGTCCCACGGCTCCATGAGAAAGGAGTGGTACTCGTAGAAGGCCCGCTTCTCCGGCGATATGTCCGTGGCCCCCTCCCAGGCCTCTGGGATGAGCATGGCCATGACGTGGGGCAGGGAGCGGCCGGAGAGGGCGAGGAGCTCAATGGCGTTGTCAATGGTGGCGGTGTCGCTGGCGCCAGGGGTCAGGACGGGCACCAGCTTCTTGATGTCCTCTCCGAAGAGGGGCGAGGTCATGACCATCTCCCGGGCGGCCATCCAGTTGATGTTGCCCCGCAGGGTGTTGATCTCGCCATTATGGGCGATGTACCGGTACGGGTGGGCAAGCCGCCAGGACCCCAGGGTGTTCGTGCTGAAGCGGGAGTGCACCAGGACGAAGGAGGAGTCCAGGAGCGGGTCCGAAAGGTCCAGGAAGAAACCCCGCACCTGCTCAGGCATGAGCAAGCCCTTGTACACCACGGTGTTGGAGGAGAGGCTGGAGATATAGAAGGCGTCCCTGGACTGGACACTGGACTGGGAAATCTTGCGCTCCACCACCTTGCGAATGACGTACAGCTTGCGCTCAAAGGAGTCCTGGTCTGGCAAGGCGGGGTTGCGGCCCACGAAGGCCTGGCGTATCACCGGCTCCGAGTCCTGGGCGATGACGCCGATGCCGGAGTCGTCCACGGGGACGTCCCGCCAGCCCAGAAAGGTCTGGCCTTCCTCCTTGATGGTCGCCTCCAGGATGGACTGGCACGCAGCCCTGTCCTCGGCCTCCCAGGGCAGGAAGACCATGGCTACGCCGTAGTGTCCCGGGGCTGGCAGGGCTATTCCGACGTCGGCGGCGCGCTGGCGAAAGAAGGCGTGGGGCATCTGTAGGAGCATACCGCCGCCATCGCCCGTCTTCGGGTCGCAGCCACAGGCACCCCGGTGGGCCAGGTTGTCCAGCACCTCCAGGCCCATCTGGACCATCCTGTGGGAGCGGCGGCCCAGGATGTCCGCCACAATGCCCACGCCACAGGAGTCGTGCTCAAACTCCGGGCGGTAGAGACCGTAGGGTTTGTTCTCTGCCATGGCCGTCCTGCCCTTTTGGGTTCTGCCCTTCACCCTTGCCCTCCCCTTTGAAGGATACAGACCTCTCCCCCTCGGTCCCCTTCCCCCATCGGGAGAGGGGGAATCTTGATGTGAGGTTCTGGAAATGCCGCGGAGCGGCACTTCCAGAACCTCACCACCTGTGTAGTGGGGTGAGGGAGAATGCTAGCCCTTTCTGAACCTTGACCCTTCCCTTGAGGTCTTTGACTTAATAACCTAACCCCCTCTTTCTCCCCCTTCCCCTTGGGGGAAGGGGGAGAAAGGTTATGGGAATCAGTGTGATGCGGCAAGGCCGCATCACACTGATTCCCTACTCTCTAGTCCCCCTCTCCCGGGAGGAGAGGGGGACCACAGGGGGAGAGGTCAGGGCCTTCCCCTCCCTCCAAGAAACAAGTGTCCCTTTTGCTGTTAATCCCTGGGAAAACAAGGACCCCGTGGGGGCTGGCTGCCTAGAGAGTAGGGAGGTACCGCCTGATCTCGTAGTCGGTGACCTGGGAGCGGTAGTTGGCCCACTCTATCTTCTTGTTCTGGATAAAGCTCTGGAAGACGTGGTCTCCCAGGGCCTGGCGGACCAGGCTGCTGCTTTCAGCGAGCTGGATGGCCTCAAAGAGGCTGCCCGGCAGGGTGCGGATGCCGCGGCGACGGCGCTCCTCCTCGGACAGATTATGGACGTTCGTCTCCATGGGCTCTGGGGGCACGTACTCCTTCTCCACACCCTCCAGGCCGGCGGCCAGGAGAACGCTGAAGGCCAGGTACGGGTTGCAGGCTGGGTCTGGCGCCCGGTACTCCAGCCGCATGGACTCCTCTCGCCCACGGCGATAGGTAGGGATGCGGATAAGGTCTGATCGGTTGATGAGCGCCCAGGAGACGTACATGGGGGCCTCAAAGCCGGGGATGAGGCGCTTGTAGGAGTTGACCCACTGGTTGGTGATGGCGGTAGTTTCCTCGGCGTGGCGCATGAGGCCCGCCAGGAAGGAGCGGGCTACCTTGGAAAGCCTGTAAGGGTCAGCGGCATCGTGAAAGACGTTGCGGTCCCCTTGGAAGAGGGACATGTGGAGGTGCATACCGTTGCCGTTCACACCGGCCACGGGCTTGGGCATGAAGGTGGCGTACACACCGTGGCGCAGGGCTACCTCTTTAACCACCAGGCGGTATGTCATGACGGTATCGGCCATGGTCAGGGCATCGGTATAGCGCAGGTCAATCTCCTGCTGGCTGGGCGCTCACTCGTGGTGGCTGTACTCCACGGGAATGCCCATCTCCTCCAGCATCAGCACGGTGTCCCGGCGCAGGTCCGTGGCCAGGTCCGAAGCCGACTGGTCAAAGTAGCCGCTGGCGTCCAGGAACTCTGTGGAGTTAGCGTCTTTGAAGTAGAAGAACTCTATCTCAGGGCCTACGTGGAAGGTGTAGCCCAAGCGATTGGCGCGTTCTAGGTTGCGTTTCAGGACGGAGCGGGGATCGCCCTCAAAGGGCTTGCCGTCCGGGGTGAGGACATCGCAGAACATGCGGCCCACGGCGTTCTGCCGCGGACGCCAGGGGAGGATGCGGAAGGTGGTGGGGTCCGGCATTGCCACCATGTCGCTCTCGTCGGTGCGGGCAAACCCCTCAATGGAAGCCCCGTCAAACCCCTTCCCCATCTCCAGGGCGTTCTCCAGCTCCGCCACGTTCAGGGCGAAGCCCTTCAGGTTGCCCAAGATGTCGGTGAACCACAGGCGCACGAAGCGCACGTCGCTATCCCGCGCGGTGCGCAGAACGTATGCGTTGGCTTCGTCCCGGTCCTGCCTGTTCATGAGCCTGACGTCCTGAAGAGGTAAGGGAGGGGAAAAGGCAACCTTCCCCCCGCTCAAAGAAGATTTAGCTAGTGTAAAGGCTTGTGACAGTTTTGTCAATCGGATTGTGATAAAATTCGCAATCGGTGCCTTGCGCCCCTGCAAGCCAGCATCCACTCACAAGCCATCGCTGCCCGTCAATGCTATTACGAGAAACGATACATGCCACGCTGGAAAGGAAGGAACTCGTGCCCTATCTAGGGGCGCAGCCAATGCTCTGGCATATAACCTGAATGTATCGTCTATGGGAGCGACGGGGAGGGCGGGAGG
>JACQUH010000255.1 GCA_016210375.1 Chloroflexota bacterium | reverse complement strand
CCACTATCCTAGGAGTGCCCGTTTCCAAGGTAAAGGCCATCCCCATGGAGATCGGAGGCGGTTTTGGGGGCAAGCTGGTGGTCTATCTTGAGCCGGTTGCCGCCCTGCTCTCCAGGGCCAGCGGGGGCCATCCTGTCAAGCTCACCATGAACCGTACCGAGGTGTTTGAGAGCACTGGGCCCACCTCCGGCACGCATATCAAGGTGAAGCTGGGGGCCACGAAAGATGGCCGCCTGATTGCGGCGGAGGCTCATCTGGTGTATGAGGCCGGGGCGTACCCCGGTTCGCCGGTGGGCGCGGGCTGCCGGTGCATCTTTGCGCCGTATGACATCCCCAATGCCTACATAGAGGGCCTGGACGTGGTGATTAACCTTCCCAAGTCGGTCGCATACCGCGCGCCGGGCTCTCCTGCCGCTGCCTTCGCCATGGAGACCGCCATAGATGTCCTGTGCGAGAAGCTGGACATGGAGCCCCTGGAGTTCCGGATGCTGAACGCCGCCAAAGAGGGTACCCGCACTGCCACGGGGCCAGTCCATGCCAAGATTGGCTTCGCGGAGACATTGCAGGCGGCAAAAGACCATCCCCACTACCACAGCCAGCTCAGCGGCCCTCACCGTGGACGGGGTATAGCGGCTGGATTCTGGTTCAACGCCAGCGGCCCTGCCAGCGCCGTGGCCAGTGTGAACCCCGATGGCACCGTGAGCCTTGTGGAGGGTTCCCCGGACATTGGCGGCACTCGCACCGCTGTCGCTATGCAGATGGCCGAGGTGCTGGGGATTCCCGTGGACCGGATCAAACCTTCCATCGGAGACACCGACTCCATAGGTTTCACCTCCGTCACCGGAGGAAGCAGCGTTGCCTTCAAGTCCGGCCTGGCCTGCCACGACGCCGCTCTGGACATCAAGCGCCAGATGATTGAGCGGGCCGCTGCCATCTGGAGCGTGACTGCAGATAACGTGGAGTACCGGAACGGGACCCTGCGGCACAAGTCTGACCCCAATCTGCGCTTCACCTTCGCCGAGATGTCAGCTCGCCTCAATGCCACGGGTGGGCCCATCGTGGGACGAGCCACGGTGAATCCCCGCAGCGCCGGCGCCGCCTTCGGGGTCCACATCGCCGACGTGGAGGTAGACCCGGAGACGGGGAAGGTCACTGTCCTGCGTTACACGGCCGTGCAGGACGCCGGCAAGGCTATTCATCCTACCTACGTGGAAGGCCAGATCCAGGGCGGAGTCGCCCAGGGGATCGGCTGGGCGCTGAACGAGGAGTACTTCCTCAACAACCAGGGACGCATGATGAACGCCAGCTTCCTGGACTACCGTATGCCAACGGCTCTGGACCTGCCCATGATTGACACCGTCATTGTTGAAGTAGCCAACCCTGGCCATCCCTACGGCGTCCGTGGAGTGGGCGAAGTGCCCATCTGCCCGCCCCTGGCCGCCATGTCCAATGCCGTCTCTCACGCCATTGGGGTGCGCATGGACCAGTTGCCCATGTCGCCAGGCAGGGTCCTGGCTGCCATGAACTCCAACGGGCACAAGAGGTAGCTCCCCATGGCCAAGGTCTGGCTTTACGCTTCTTTGGGGAAGCTGGTGGGTGTAAAGGGGCCCCTCGCAGTTTCAGGCGACACCATCGGGGATCTGATTGATGGCCTTGAAAGCGCCCACCCCGGGATGAAGGATGTGCTAAGCTATGAGGGTGGCATTATGCCTGGCCTGGCGGTGGTCGTAGACGGCGAGACCGGCAACCTGGGCCTGCTGGAGCGGGTACGGGAGGACAGCGAGGTACATTTCCTGCCGGCCATTGGCGGCGGCGGTTGACTTGCCGTTCCCGAGGGACGTTGGAGCGGGGTGCGCTTATTGCCACCCCGCTTTCTTTTTACGGGACGGCTGTGCTGAGAGGTCGCTCCTTGTGGCCTGCGCCTCTCATGTTGGCGGCTTTGGCGCAACAGCCAGCTCCATGCCCAGACCTGCGATACTGGAAGGTGAGCCAGTTTGGTGAATCCCAAGATTGTTACAAGATTCATTCTGAGCGTAGCGAAGAATCTGGGGAGGGGTCTCCCACCGCCCCAGATGCTTCACTTCGTTCAGCATGACACGTCCATGCCAATCCATTGATGCAACGAATCTCTGATACAGGACACTAGCAGATGACTACCTGTGGAGTATCTACGTGAAGAACCGGTACCTCCGGCTGGTGGCCATGGCCTCGGCCCTGGCGATGCTCGCTAGCGGCTGTGGCAAAGGCGCTCCTACGCCTACCTTTGTTCCATCCCTGAGCAGCCCAGTAGACCAGGTGAATCGCATGCCAAGAGATGGCGAGACCGTGACGGTCCACTACCGGGGGACCCTGGACAGCGGAGAGCAGTTTGACTCTTCAGCGGGCAAAGCACCCCTCAGCTTCGTCGTGGGAGCAGGCCAGGTCATCAAGGGGTTTGACGACGCCGTGCGGGGCATGAAGGTGGGACAGAAGAAGACCGTGCGCTTTGAGGCAGAGCAAGCCTACGGCCCTCGCCAGGAACAACTGGTTTTTAATGTCCCCCGAGCGCAGGCGCCGGAAGGGCTGGCGGCGGGTGACGGGGTCACCCTGGGCGATGGCTTTCCGGCTGTGATCCTTGAGGTCACCACCGATACCGTGCGGGTAGACGCCAACCACCCTCTCGCTGGGCAGGCCCTTACCTTTGAGATAGAGCTGGTGGGTATCAGGTAGGCCATCCGCTGAAGGCAGCCGCATTGGGCCACTGCCTTCAGGCCACTGACAAAATAACCTACAACTTGTGTTCCGACCTAACCCCCTCTGGCTCCCTCCTTCGCTTCCCCATTCGCTGCCCCTTCACTGGGTTTAGGGCTTCGGCGGCTTCGGCTCACTCAAGAGCTGGCCCTGAGCGCAGAGAACGGACAGGCTCTTCCCGCACGGGAAGGGGGAGAAGATTGGTTAGAATCCGAGTGATGCGGCAGAGCTGCATCACACCGTCTCCTTAGAGTATAGTTCCCCTCTCCTCCCAGGAGAGGGGAACTATAGGGGGTGAGGTTGGGTAGTATTGGCATTGTAATTAGTCAATGACTATCAGGAAAGAGGGAAGTTGTATCTGAGGATACCCCAGACCCCGGCAGTCCCGATGCATCGGGACTGCACCTTCCTGTCTCCTGGTGCAAAGCCTATCCCAGGTGCAAGAACCAGGCCATGCAGAAGTGGTGGGTGGCGGGCTATAATGCTAGGGGCGATCAAGATAACAGGCGGGACCTGTCCATCGTGAACATCCTTCTCACCAACGACGACGGCATCTACGCCCCGGGCCTGTGGGCCGCAGTGGAGGCCCTGGAAGGCATCGGCAAGGTGGTCGTGGTCGCACCAGACCGGGAGCAGAGCGGCGTCGGCGGCTCCGTCACCCTCAATAGCCCCGTGCGCGCCAGGGAGATTGTCCCTTCCGTCGTGGGCACCCAGACCTGGGCCGTAGAGGGCACCCCCGCCGATAGCGTCATTCTGGCCCTGGAGTCCCTGGTGAAGGATGCAGACCTGGTCATCGCTGGCATCAACGGCGGCGCGAACCTGGGGGAGGACATCCTCATCTCAGGCACGGTGGGGGCAGCCCTCCAGGGCTACACCCGGGGCCTCACCGCCATTGCCATCTCCCTGGCTTCTCTCCGCCCCGTTGGCTATGAGGCGGGCGCTCGGCTGGTGCAGGTCCTGGCCCAGCAGGCACGCGAAGGGGCCTTGCCTAGGCCGGCCCTCCTCAACGTCAACCTGCCTCCCGTGCCCGTCGGCCAGCTCCAGGGCGTAGACATCACGCGCCTGGCGCGGCGCACCTACGCCGATACCGTCCGCAAGGGCGACGACGGCAAGAACGGCTTCTACTGGATTACACGGACAAGGCCCGCCTGGGAGATGGTAGAGGGGACGGACGTTTGGTCCCTCCGCCACCGTCGCGTCTCCATTACCCCTTTGCAGACCGACCTCACGGCCCATGACGCTGTTCCTGGCCTGGCCCACCTCTGCGGGCGACTGAGCACCCTGGTGATGCCCAGCGCACACCTCGCTCCGTCTTGAGGCGCCCTTGCCCCGCAGTGGTATACTTCCTCGCAAGAAATCGTGTGGTATGGCGTCCCCCCGCACTGGCAGGCCACGCGTAAGGCTAGTGTAGTGATTCACATGTATCGTTTGTTTTGGAAAACTATGGGCACAACGCTTGCCGCACTGGACCTCTCCCTCTGTGTCTCCCTCTCCGCACGGAGAGGGAGAGAGTATCCCCCCTTCCTGTGCGGAGAGGGGGGACAGGGGGTTAGGTCGCACTGGGTAACGAAGCGTTAGAGGCACCACACTAGATGAATATCTCCCCTGACAGCCCTAGCGGCAAGAGACTGAAGAGGTATGGCGTCTCGGCGAACGCTCTCAGAAAGAGCAGGGTCTTCGCCGTTGCCTGGATGCCTGTCCCTGCCTTTACCCTGCCTCTGCCCGTGGATGGAAGCATCATTCTGGTACACAAATCGGTCCTGGCCTACGACGCTGTCGGCGAGCTGGCCGACGGTTCTGCCCTGGCGCCCCTGGTCCACCAGCTCCACCATGCCCACCAGCGGCAGGAGTGGGGGTACGCCCGGTACCTCCTCCGCCACCTGTGGTCCCGGCTCTTCCCCGGAGGCGTCCCTGTCCACCATCGCCAGGTAGAGCGAGAGTGCTACCTGGCCGCCCGCGCCGTGGAAGAGGCCTATTCCCAGGAGCGCATCGCCTCTATAAGATAATGCGTGAATGCCGCAACTCAACGGCACCCTGGATGCTGGCAGAGCGGCTCCGGGACAGGCGCTGGCGCGAGAAAGAAACCTCTTCTCTTTCCCAAGATGCAAGCTGAGGCAAGACGTGTACCCAATAGATCTGAAGGGCAGAAACGCCGTCATCTTCGGCGTCGCCAACCACCGCAGCATTGCCTGGGCCATTGCCCAGGCCCTCCAAGGGGCCGGCGCCCGTCTCGCCATCGCTTACCAGAACCAGCGCCTCAAGGAGGGCATCGTTCGCCTGGTCCAGGACTGGCCCGACCCCCTACTGGTTGAGTGCGATGTTGCGCAAGACGGCAACATCGCCCGCGCCTTCGCCGAGGTGAAGGAGCGCCTGGGTACCCTTGCCATAGCTGTCCACAGCATCGCCTACGCCAGCCGCGAGGACCTGGCCGGCAACTTCTACGACACCTCCCGTGAGGGCTTCCTCACCGCCCTGGAGATCAGCGCCTTCTCCTTCATCCCTATCGCCAGGCATGCCGCCGAGCTGATGCCTGAGGGTGGCTGCATCCTCACCCTCACGTTCAACGCCTCCCAGCAGGTCTACCCTGGCTACAACGTCATGGGCACCGCCAAGGCTGCCCTGGAGCACGAGGTCCGCCAGCTTGCCGCCGAGCTAGGACCAAAAGGCGTCCGCGTCAACGCTCTCTCTCCCGGCCCCCTGGACACCCTGGCCGCCCGCGGCATCCACGGGTTCGTGGACTTGAAGCACCTCCACGCCGAGCGCGCCCCCCTACGCCGCAACATCACCCACGAAGAGGTCGGCAAGGCCGCCCTCTTTCTCCTCAGCGACCTCTCCAGCGGCATTACAGGCGCCATCCTCCCAGTGGACGGCGGATATAGCATCATGGGCGTTTGAGCTATCTCAAAAAAAGGGTTCACCTCAGCCTGAAGGCTGGGGCATCATGCCGCTCCCTTATGGTCATTGAACAAATACGTTGCCAGTGTGATCCGACCGCGCCCCCGGTAGTCCCCCTCTCCACACCGGTGAGGGGGTCGATTATTTGACGTATTGGTGTGTTGCGGCAGCGCCGCAT
>JACQUH010000223.1 GCA_016210375.1 Chloroflexota bacterium | reverse complement strand
CCCCCTACCCCCCCAGGAGGCTGCGGCCCTGGGTGATGCGCACCAGGTCCATTACGCTGATGAGGATGACCAGGCCCATCAGCAGGGCGAAGCCCACCAGGTGCACCAGGGCCTCCGCCTTGGGCGGCACGCGTTTGCCCCGTCGCACCCACTCTATCAGAAGGAAGGGCAGCCGGCCGCCGTCCAGGGCGGGGATGGGCAGGATGTTGAAGACGGCCAGGCTCAGGCTGATAACGGCGCCCAGGTTCAGGGCGATGAGAACCCGCTCCTTGAGGCCGAAGCTCGGCTCACGGCCCACCTCGCTGAAGGCCTGGGCCATGCCAATGGGGCCGGTCACCTGGGGAGCCTGGCCCGAGGCCAGCCCCCTGGAGATTTCTCTCCTGGTGAGGGTCACGACATCCACAATGGTGCGCAGGCCATTGCCCGCGGCAGTCCACGGGGCCATGCTCCGGCTCACCGTGCGCGGGTCTTCAGTGCTGATGGTGATGCCAGTGGGCCCCTGGCCCGGAGGCGGGCTCAGTCGCGGCGTGACGTTAACATCCAGCTTGCGGCCCTCCCGCAAGACTGTCCAGGTCATCTCCTTCCCCAGGTTCGCCCTCAGGAGGTAGGCAAGGTCGCCGTGGTTGTCCAGGTTGTTGCCCTCCACGGCTGCCACCTGGTCGCCTGGCAGCAGGCCGGCGGCTTCGGCGGGGGAGCCGGGCAAGACTGACACGATCGTGACCCTACCAACCACGACGTCTTGTGGCACCAGGTAAAGCGCGGTAAACAGGACCAGGGCCATGAGGGCGTTCATGAAGGGGCCTGCGGATATGACCAGGAAGCGGACCAGGATGCTCTGCGCGGCGAGGCTCCTCGGCTCGCTGGGGTCCTCTTCCCCCACCATCTTGACGAAGCCGCCCAGTGGGATGGCGTTGAGGGAGTAGAGGGTCTCTCCCTTGCGGAAGCCCAGGAGGCGCGGCGGGAAGCCCAGCCCGAACTCCAGCACCTTGACGCCGGAAGCCTTGGCCACAAAGAAGTGGCCTGCCTCGTGCACAAGGATAAGGACGGCCAGCAGGCCGATGAAGCCCACGATGAACACCACGGACGTAATCAAGTTCTTGTCCTTGCCATCTCCTGGGCGCGCCGGCGGGCCCAGGCCTCAGCCTCAAGGATATCGTTCAGGGACTCGCCGTCGCCGGAGGCGTGGCCGTCCAGCACACCCTGGATGAGCGGTGGAATGTCCAGGTAGCCGAGCTTGCCCTCCAGGAAAAGGCTCACGGCCACGTCGTCGGCGGCGCATAGCGCCACGGGATAGGTGCCGCCGGTGCGGGCTGCCTCCAGAGCGAGCGTGAAGCACGGGTAACGCCCGGCCTCCAGGGGCGCGAATTCTAGTGAGCCTATTCGGGCCAGGTCCAACCGCTCCAGCTTGGGGTTCGCTACCCGTTGCGGGTAGAAGAGCGCATACTGAAGAGGCAGGCGCATGTCTGGGGGGCCAAGCTGCGCCTTGAGGGAGCCATCCCGGAACTCCACCAGGGAGTGGACGACGCTCTGGGGGTGCACCACCACCTCAATGTCCTCCCAGGGGACTCCGAACATCCAGTGGCACTCTATGACCTCCAGGGCCTTGTTCATCAGCGTGGCCGAATCCACCGTGATCTTCCTTCCCATTCGCCAGGTCGGGTGCTCCAACGCCTCTTTGGGCGTCACGAACGCCAACTCCCCCAGGGGCCGGGAGCGGAAGGGGCCGCCGGAGGCCGTCAGGATGAGGCGCTGCACCTCCCGTGGCTCTCCCTGGAGACATTGCCAGATGGCGCTGGGTTCGCTATCCACGGGCAGCACCGTGGCGCCCTTACCCACCAGGCCGGCAATGAGCGGCCCCGCCATGACGATGGCCTCCTTGCTGGCCAGGGCCACGGCTACCCCCCCTTGAAGCGCCTGAAGCGTTGGGACCAGACAGGATGGTCCGGAAATCGCCATGACCACCAGGTCCACCCGCGGGTCCCGCACCATCTCCTCCAGAGTCGCGGCGCGGCCCTTCCCCAACCGGAGGAGTGCCCCTTCGCCCTCAAGCCCCTGGCAACACGCCAGGTCCGGCTGGAACTCGTCCAACTGCTGTTGGAGGAGACTTCGGTTCGTCCAACCGGCCAGACCAACCAGGCGAAAGTGATGGCGGAAGTTGCGGATAACGTCCAGGGTCTGGCGGCCAATAGACCCCGTGGAGCCCAGAATAGCAATGCCTTTCACGATACTACCCAAGTTGAAAAATGATACACCACCACCAGGTTGTAGACAACGGAGTCCAATCTGTCCAGGAGGCCGCCGTGGCCAGGGATGAGGCCCCCCGCATCTTTGGTCTGGTGCGCCCGCTTGATGGCCGACTCCATAAGGTCCCCCGCCTGGGCTACAATGCTGGCAATGCCGCCGAGCAGTACCCCCTCCCATAGGGCAAAGGGCAGACCGAAGAGCTGTGTCAGTCCCGCCGTCGCGGCTATTCCCCCTACCAACCCCCCGATAGCTCCCTCCCAGGTCTTGCCCGGGCTGATCTTCGGAGCGAGCCTGTGCCTGCCGATGGCACGGCCCACGAAAAAGGCGGTGGTGTCCACCGCGAAGGTGGACAGCAGCGCTAGCAAAAGCAGTTCAGACCCCTGGTCAAGGCGACCTAGCGGCGCATTCAGAAACGGAAGGACGGGGCTGCGGTACAGGGCAGCCTCGGCCCCAACGGGAAAGCTGCGCAACAGCACCGCATGGGCCAGGGTTGCCCCCAGATACAGTGGCCCCCCTAGTGCCACTAGCCATAGCCGCAGGCCCTGGGGCGTCCAGCGGTGCGCCAATAGCATCGCCAGCGGCGAGGATACGGCCAGCGCCGCCAGGAGGCCTGCTTGCCCCCGCCAACCCAGGGCGATCAGCGCCAGGCCAAGAGTCATCCCTGGCAGGCGCTGGCGCCCCAGATGCTGCACGCCCGCCAGCTTGAACAGCTCCGTCAAACCTATAAGCGTCACGACAGCGGCCAGGGCCAGAGTGAAGGCCGGCCCTGCCGTGACAAGCACCAGGAGCAGGGGCAGGCCCACCGCGGCGCTGGCCAGCCGCCGACGAAGGGAGTCCCTGCCGTGGGCCGGGGAAGGCGGGCCGGCGTGCATTTACTTTTCGTGGTACAGGGAGCCGAAGCGACGCTCGCGGTGGCTATAGGCCAGCAGCACACGGTCAAGCTCCGCCTCGTCAAAATCGGGCCAGAAGACAAGACTGGAGTAGTACTCGCTGTACACGGACTGCCAGGGGAGGAACCCGCTGAGGCGTTGCTCGCCACCGGTCCGTATGATGAGGTCCGGGTCGGGGAGGTCTTTGGTGTACAGGTAGCGACCGAAGAGCTCCTCGGTGATCTGCTCTGGAGGAATGTTGTCTTTCACAATGCGGTGGATGGCCTGAACAATCTCGTCCCTCCCACCGTAGTCAAAGGCAACGCTCAGGTTCAGCCCCGTGTTAGCCCTGGTCAGCTCCAGCGCCCACTGGATGGAGGCCCAAAGGTCCGGGCTGAGGCGGTCCGTCCGGCCCAGGTAGCGCAAGCGGACGTTCTTGCGGTGGAGGTTCAGGGCCTCCCGCTCCACGACGCTCTTCAGGATGGCCATGAGGCCCATGACCTCCTCCCAGGGGCGGCTCCAGTTCTCTGTGGAGAAGGCAAAGAGGGTCACGTACCGGACCCCGTGCTTCTCCATGGCCTCCAGAATGCGGTTGAGGTTGTCGGTGCCGGCGCGGTGGCCCTCCAGGCGGGGAAGGCCCTGGCGCTGCGCCCAGCGGCCGTTGCCGTCCATGATGATGGCCACGTGGTCAGGGGCCTTGCGGCCGTTGGGGCTATGCCCGCCCTCTTGGGCAGGCGGGGAGGCTGGCCTCGTTCGGTTGTCGGTATCGGACACCTAGACCTCCATGACCTCGGCCTCTTTGGCGGCGGCCAGGCTCTCTACCTGGACGATGAAGGCATCGGTGAGGCGCTGAAGCTGCTCCAGGTTGCGGCGCTCTCCGTCCTGGGAGATCTCCTTGTTCTTCTCCATAGCCCTCAGCTTCTCAACGAACTCCCTGCGGATGTTGCGCACCTCTATCTTGGACTCCTCTGCCTGGCGCTTGGCCAACTTCACGTACTCCCGCCGGCGCTCCTCGGTGGGCTGCGGCACGGGCACGCGGACGACGGCGCCGTCACTGGAGGGGTTGAAGCCCAGATTGGCCCTCAGGATGCCCTTCTCAATAGCGGGCAGGGCATGGCGATCCCAGGGCTGCACCAGGATAAGGCGCGCTTCTGGCGCGGTGACAGTGGCAAGCTGGTTGAGGGGAGTGGTGACGCCGTAGTAGTCAATGCCGAGGTTTTCCACCAGGGCGGGGTTGGCCCTGCCGGTGCGTATGGTGTTCATCTCCCGTTTCAGGGCATCTATGGCCTTCTTCATTCGGCTCTCAGCTTCAGTGACGATGGGGGAGGTAACCATAGTAAAACCCCTCAAAGGGAGAAGGACGTCTATCCTTCCAGCGTATTGCCAGCAACCAGGCTGCGACTATCTATCTTAGCACAATGGGGCTGCTGTGTTTATCTCCACCGGCACGGCTCCATACGCTTTCTGCTGGGGCCGATGCCGTCCGAAAGCAGTCAGCGTTCATCCATCTTGCCCCAAAACGCCTGATGCAGATTCGTAGACTGCCTGGACAGATTGCGCTTCACCCCCATCCCTTCGCGTTGCTCAGGGCAGGCTCTCCCCTTCCCCCATAAAGGGGAAGGGGTCTCCCCTCCCTTGATGGGAGAGGGCCAGGGTGGGGTTTAGGTCAATGAATGTATGACAATCAGGGTGTGGTACACCCACCGCTTCTGCTACACTAGCGTCGGCTCACTTCCCACACGCCCCAGACATCAAGGGAGGCCCCCATGCCCAGGATGAGTGCAGGCCACGCAGTGGTAGAGTCCCTCGTGAACGAAGGGGTCAAGTACGCCTTCGGTATTGTCGGCGTCTCCTATCTGGACATCGCCGATGGTTTCTACGGCAGAAGCGATATCAAGTTCATCGCCACGCGCCATGAGCAAGGAGCGGCCTGTATGGCCAGCGCCTACGCCCGGCTCTCCGGCACTCCGGGTGTGTGCATGGCCACGGGTGGCCCCGGCGCCGCCAACCTCGTAGCTGGCATCTACAATGCATACATGGCCCAGGCCCCCGTCATCGCCATATCTGGAGCGGCGGGCCAGAGCTTCACCTACCGTGAGGCCGGCCAGGAGTTGGACCACGTTCCCCTCTTTCGTCCCATCACCAAGCTTTCCCTGTCCGTGCCCAGGGCGGAGCGCATTCCCGAGCTGATGCGCCACGCCTTCCGGGTCGCTATGGCAGGCAAGAAGGGGCCCGTGTTCATAGACTTCCCCACAGACCTGATGCAGAAAACGATGATTGAAGCGGACATCCAGCCACCCGGGGTCTACCGCGCCCAGCATCAGCCGGCGGGCGACCCCCGGCTCATCCACGAGGCGGCCCGCCTTCTCAAGAACGCCCGTCACCCGCTCCTGATGGCGGGCGGCGGCGTCACCGAAAGCGGCGGCGCCCAGGAAGCGGTGGACCTGGCGGAGCTGCTTTCCATCCCTATGGTCACCAGCTACCGGCGCAACGACGCGCTGCCCAACGCTCATCCCCTCTACGTCGGCCCCTATGGCACCCGCGGCGCTCCCGAGACGGCTACCCTCTCCGCCCGAGCAGACGTCATCCTGGCGGTGGGCACCCGTCTCCAGGGCTTCTCCAACTACGTGCAAAGCGGCGCTGTCGCAAGGAACGCAAAGATTATCCAGATTGAGATTGACGAGAAGGAGATTGGACGCAACTGGGCGGTGGACGTGGGCATCCTGGGCGACGCCAGGTCGGTCCTTCAGGGTATCCTGGAGGCCCTGCGCGCCGAGGGGGCCGAAAGCGGCGACCCTTCCTGGAGGCGGGAGGCGGAAGCCCTGAAGGCCAAGCGCCGAGAGCGCCTGGCAGCGGAAAGCCGCATCAGCGGGCCTCTGATCAGCCCCCGACGCGTGTATGCGGAGCTACGCAAGGTCCAGACCCCCGATACGGTTCTGGTCCTGGACGCGGGGGCCTGCGCCGCCTACGGTTACGACCGCGTGGACTTCCAGAACCCCCGCACCTTCATCTCGCCCCCCACGGGGGGCCTGGGCTACGCCATCCCGGAGGCCATCGGCGCAAAGCTGGCCCACCCAGAGTCCCCCGTCATCGCCATCAACGGCGATGGTGGTTTCCTTTTTAACGCCCAGGAGCTGGAGACGGCGGTGAGGGAGGGGATCGCCACCATTACCCTGGTGATGAACAACAACATCTACGGCTCGGAAAAGGCCCTCCAAAAGGCCCAGTTCGGCGACCGGTCGGTTGGCGCAGACCTCACCAACCCCCGCTTTGACAAGCTGGCAGAGCTGTACGGGGGCAAGGGCTACTACGTTGACCGCATAGACCAGTTGACCGACGTCATTCAGGCCGCCATGGCTAACCGGGGCGTACCCAGCGTGATTGAGGTTCCCGTTGATCCTGAGGATATGCCCCGGGGAGCGGGATAGGGTCCGACCTAACCCCCCTTAATCCCCCGCTCCGCTCTCCGCTACGGAAGAGGAGGCAAAATCTCTCCCTTCCCGATGCGGGAGGGGAAACCAAGGTGGCTAAGAAACCATCTCAAAATGGCTTTTCCCACCCCAGCCTGAAGGCTGGGGCATCATGCCACCCCCTTATGGTCATTGAACAATTATGATGTCAATGAGACCCAACCTCTCCCCCTATGGTCCCCCTCTCCTTCCAGGAGAGGGGGACCATAGGGGGAAGAATCGGTGTGATGCGGCAGAGCCGCATCACACCGATTCAAACCAATCTTCTCCCCCTTCCCGTGCGGGAAGAGCCTGTCCCTTCTCTGCGCTCAGGGCAAGCTCTTGAGTGGAGCGAAGGAGGGAGTCAGAGGGGGTTAGGTCGGAACCCAATTGGCAGGTTATTTTGTTAATGACCTTCCGGGGGCGGTGCCAAAGCGACTTGTGAAGTGGTTACTAAGTTTTTTCATACGTGACCTACAGGGGGCGGCGCCACGGAGGTTTTTGAGATAGTTCCTAGGAGCCTCGTATTGCCGCCCGCCCGTGGGAATGCTAAGATTAAACCAGTGTAAGTTTCCGAGGCCCGTGGGAAACTTGGCCTTGAAACCAGTCCTGTGAGGCTGGAAAGGTGCTGGGCCTGCCGGTTGTCTCTCTTGGGGGACGCCACGAGGAATCAGTCCCTTGTCAGCTTCCAGACAAGGGACTTATTGTATGGTGGAGCCAGCCCAATCTGCACCTGGGACCGCTGACCCGCAAAGGCCAGCGGCTGCCCGGGGAGAGCGGCAGATCATGTCCGCCGAGGACATGCGCCGCGCCATTGCTCGCATCGCCCACGAGATCCTGGAGCGCAACCGCGGCACCGAGGACCTGGTGCTGGTGGGCATCCGCACCCGGGGGCTCCCCCTGGCCCGCCGGCTGGCGGCGCGCATCCTGGAGTTTGAAGGTCGCCCTGTGCCCGTGGGCGCCCTGGACATTGGCCTCTACCGGGACGACGTTTCCCTGCACTCCCGCCCCATCGTCCACACCTCTGACATCCCCTTTCCTGTTGACGCCAAGAACGTTGTCCTGGTGGACGACGTGCTCTTCACCGGCCGCAGCATCCGCGCCGCCATGGATGCCCTCACCGACCTTGGCCGCCCCCGCACCGTGCAACTGGCTGTGCTTGTGGACCGGGGCCACCGGGAGCTGCCCATCCGGGCGGACTACGTGGGGAAGAACGTCCCTACAGCCCTGCAAGAGGAGATCCAGGTGCGCGTGGAGGAGGTGGACGGAGGGGAAGGGGTAGTCATTTGCAGCAGTGGGGAGGGTAGCTGATGGTAACAGGTTCCTTCAAGGTCGCGGCCCCGACCCGCTCAAGCCTGGTGGACGGCACGCGCAGACACGTCCTGGACCTGGACGATTTCTCCCTGGAGGAGATCAACCTGGTGCTGACGACCGCCGACGCCATGCGAGAGGTGCTGGGCAGGGAGGTGAAGAAGGTGCCCACGCTCCGGGGCAAGGTCGTCGTCACGCTGTTTTACGAGGCCAGCACCAGGACCAGGGTCTCCTTTGAGGAAGCAGGAAAGCTCCTCAGCGCCGACGTCATCAACGTCTCCTCCTCGGGCAGCAGCGTTGAGAAGGGGGAGACGCTCTTGAACACGGTGCGCACCCTTCAGGCTACCGGCGCAGACGTCATCGTGACGCGGCATCCCCACTCCGGCGCGCCGTACTTCATGGCCCGAAACCTGGAGACCGCCAGCGTGGTCAACGGGGGTGACGGATGGCACGCCCACCCGTCGCAGGCGCTCCTGGACCTGTACACCATCCAGCGCCGCCTCGGCAGGGTGCGGGGAGCCAGGGTCGCCATCATAGGGGACATCACCCACAGCCGGGTGGCGCGCTCCAACCTGTGGGGACTGACGACTGCGGGGGCGGGCGTGGTGCTGTGTGGGCCGCCGACGCTGCTGCCCCAGGAGTTCCTGGAGGGCAGCCACCAGCACGACGGCGGGCCTTTGGCTTCCGTGGAGGTGACGACCAGGGTGGAGGAGGCCCTGGAGGGCGCTGACGTGGTGATGCCCCTGCGCTTGCAGCTTGAGCGCCAGCAGGCGGGCCTTTTGCCCACCCTACGGGAGTACTCCAAGATGTACCAGGTGGACGAGCGACGCCTGAAGCGGGCCAAGCCAGGCGCGCTGGTGATGCACCCGGGGCCGATGAACGAAGGCATAGAGATCAGCCCTCAGGTGGCCCACGGCGCGCAATCTATGGTGGAGGAGCAGGTGCACAACGGCGTGGCCGTGCGCATGGCCCTGCTGTACCTGCTGATAGGGTCAAGGCAGGCGGGGGTGTCATAGGCACGGGGTGTAGGGGCGCAGTCCCGATGCGTCGGGACGCTCCCGCAATGCCGCATAAACGGGCGGTCGTAGAAACACAAGGTTTTCGTTGTCATGCTGAGATCGTCCCGCACTGAGTCCGCAGACGAAGAAGGGACGACGAAGCATCTAGAGCGTATGCCGTTTAGAACTGAGGCCATAACAAGAAAGGTGACAGCCCAGTGAGCAGTTGTAGTAGGCAAATGCCTTAGATGCTTCGTCGCTTCGCTCCTCAGCATGACAAAAAGCGGAGCGCCTGCAAACGAACACACGAATATGACTAACCCAACCAACAGCATCCTCATCCGCAACGCCCGTATCCTTGACCCTTCCCAGGGCCTGGACCGCGCCGGCGACCTGCTCATCGTGGATGGGCGCATCAGCAAGCTGGCGGCTGCCATCCGCGACGGGAGCCTCCCGCCGGGCACGCAGGTGGTGGACGGCGCTGGCCTGGTTGCCTGCCCAGGGTTCATAGACCTGCACGTCCACCTGCGGGAGCCGGGCTACGAGGACCACGAGACCATCGCCACGGGCGGCCAGGCGGCGGCGCGCGGCGGCTTCACCACCGTGTGCGCCATGCCCAACACCCGCCCAGCCATGGACAACGCCAGCGTGGTGGACTACGTGCTGCGCAGAGCGCGGGAGGCGAACCTGGTGCGCGTCCTGCCCATTGGCTGCGTGACGAAGGAGCGGGCGGGCCAGCAGCTTGCCGAGATGTGGGAGCTGGCCCAGGCCGGGGCCATCGGCTTTTCCGACGACGGCAACCCGGTAGCGAGCCCGCATCTTATGCGCCAGGCCCTGACCTATGCCCGGGGCCTTGGCCTCCCGATCATCAACCACTGCGAAGACCTCGCGCTATCCAAGGGTGCGCCGGTGAATGAGGGGCGGATATCCAACCGCCTGGGCCTGGCTGGCTGCCCCGCCGTAGCCGAGGAGACCATGGTCGCCCGGGACATTGAGCTGGCGTCGCTGACCGGGGGGAGGCTGCACCTGGCGCACATCAGCACGGCAGGCGCGGTGGAGCTGGTGCGCCGCGCCAAGGAGCGCGGGCTGCCGGTAACGGCGGAGGCCACGCCCCACCACCTGACGCTCACCGAGGAGTGGGTGCAGGGGCACGACGCTAGCGGCCCGCTATCAGGCCCCCTGAGCCTCGGCTCCTACGACACCTCTGCCAAGGTGAACCCGCCCCTGCGCACCCGGGCCGACGCCGAGGCGCTGCTGGCAGGGCTGCGAGACGGCGTCATTGACGCCATCGCCACGGACCATGCGCCCCATGCCGTCACCGTCAAGCTGGTGAGCTTTGACGACGCCGCCTTTGGCATCCCCGGCCTGGAGACGGCCTTCGGTTCGCTCATGGGTCTGGTGCACCGCGGCGAGCTTCCCCTGGACACCCTGGTGGCCCGAATGACCCAGGGGCCGCTCAAGCTGCTGGGCGAGTGCGGGAAGGGCCTGGGCAGCTTGCGGGAGGGATCGCCCGCCGATGTGGTGCTGTTCAACCCGGATCAGGAGTGGGTGGTGCGCGGCGCCGAGTTCGCCTCCAAGGGCAAGCTCACGCCCCTGGAAGGCGTGACCCTGAAAGGGAGGGGTGTCGCCACCATCGCCGGCGGGCGCGTGGTGTTTTCGGAGGTGGCGGGATTGGCGGCGGCTGACGATTCGTAGGGACGGATCAATGTGTCCGCCCTACCTCTGGAACCGGGCAGGCACGCCGGCCTGCCCCTACGGTGAGATAGAAACACACATGACCCAAGACGCACACCTGGTTCTGGAAGACGGCTCGGTGTTTTCCGGCGAGTCCTTCGGGGGCGTCGGCACTGCCTTCGGAGAGGCGGTGTTCAACACCTCCATGACGGGCTACCAGGAGATCCTGACGGACCCCTCCTATGCGGGGCAGATCGTAATCGCCACGTACCCCCTCATCGGCAACTACGGCGTCAACGCCCGGGACGTGGAGTCGGCCCGCATCCAGGTGGCGGGCTACGCGGTCAGGCACGTTGCCAGCTACCCCAGCCACCGAGGGAGCACCGGCACCGTCCACGAATACCTGGCCTCCCACGGCGTGCCGGGCATCAGCGAGATTGACACCCGGGCGGTGACACGTCGGTTGCGCTCCCAGGGGGCCATGATGGGCTGCCTCACCACGGAGATGACGCCGGCGCAAGCCCTGGCCCGCCTGGGAGAGGTTCCACGGTACGTGGAGATAGACCACGTGCCCCAGGTCAGCACGAAGGAGAAATATTGGTGGGAAAAAAGCGCAGAAAATAGTGAAATTGGCAAAAAATCTGGTATCATGATAGCCGTCACGGACTGTGGCCTGAAGCTTAACATCCTCCGTAACCTGCGCCGGCGTGGCTGCGCCGTCGTTGTGGTGCCCGCCAGGACCACCGCCAAAGAGCTGCTGGCCCTGCAGCCCAGGGGAGTCGTCTTCTCCCCCGGACCGGGAGACCCTGCGCTGCTGGGCTATGCCATCAAGACGGTGGAAGGGCTGGTGGGTACGGTGCCTGTGATGGGCATTTGCCTGGGGCATCAGCTTCTCGCCAGGGCCTTCGGGGCCTCCACGTACAAGCTGAAGTTCGGGCACCACGGGGGCAACCATCCTGTTCAGGACCTGGGCACGGGCAAGGTGTACATCACCGCCCAGAACCACGGCTTTGCGGTGGACGCCGCGACGCTACCCCAGGAGTTGGAGGTGAGCCACGTGAACCTGAACGATGGCACTGTGGAAGGCATGCTTCACAGGAGTCTGCCGGTTATGGGGATCCAGTTCCACTCCGAGGCCGCACCGGGTCCGTGGGACAATGAGTATCTTTTTGACCGGTTCTTGGCAATGGTTAAGGAGGCATCATGACTACCAGAAGTCCAAGGGGTACAGGCAACGGCAGGGCAGAAGGCGCTGTGCAGACGCCACAGCGTTCCTGGAATCCCCGAGAAACTGCCGAAAGCTACTCGGCCGCCGAGGCGGGGCGCCAGCGCCCGGCCAGCGAGCCGCGAGAAGAGCTGCCAGGGGAAGAGGCGGCGATGAGCGTGCCGCCACGCAACCGCTGGCAGGTGCTTATGGTAGAGTACGAGCTGCTGGATGGCTCCGCAGCCCAGCTCATGCAGCGGGTATGGCTCAGCGGGCTGGTGCTGGTAGGGCTGAGCATGGTAGGCCTGGCCTTCATGTCCGTCACCCTCAAGCCCGGCCTGGCCGATACATCCCGGGTTATCACCCTGGTCGGGGGCGTGGCGTCGCTGCTGGCCGTCGGCTGGTGGTTCCTGCTCAGGCGGATTTTCCTTGCCCTCCGCGTGGCGGAGTACCGGCGGGACGAGGTAGAGCGCGAGTTGGGCCTGCGCTCCGGGCTGTACCTAACCTTCCTGCGTCAAAGGCGCCGGCTGGGCGTGCTGCGGGCCTCTACCCTGGTCAAGGGTATGGCAGAAGGTGACCCGGTCCTGGAGGAAGACCTGAGCGACCTGGCGCTGAGCACAGCGGGGAAGTCTCTGCTGCCCGGGTTTCTTTCCGACCGGCTGGTCTGGAGCCTGGTACCCTGGGTGCTGATCCTGGCCTGGGTGGCGCTCTACACGGTGAAGGCGTAGACGCTGCGGGAGAGACGTCCCACTCCCAACCGGCAGCGGCCAGTCTTTCTCTAGCCGCGGGCACGGGGATAGTGATTGCCTTTGACTGGGAAGCGTTGTAGCTTCTTGCGCACGCAAGACCAGTTCTGTTCATTGTGCCCTAAAACGTTCCTCCGGAAGGGAGAGGCTGTGGCTGCTCCCTTGTCACCTGAAGGCTGCGGAGGCAGCGGCTAGAGGGCGATGGACAGGAGAGGGGGGCTGTCGTCCTGGACGCCTACCTGGACATTGAGACGACGGGTCTTGCCCCGGCAGAAAGCTGGATCACGGTGGTGGGCGTTGCCCTGGAAGGGAGGGGGAAGCTGCGCCATGTGCAACTCTACGATGGCACATTGACCAGGGAGCGGCTGGAGGAGTCTCTGGCGGGGGCAACGCGGCTGTTCACCTACAACGGCAGCCGGTTTGACCTGCCTTTCATCGCCCATCACCTGGGGCTAGACCTCGCCGCGAGTCTGCCTCACCATGACCTGATGTACGACTGCTGGCGCGCCGGCCTCTATGGCGGCCTCAAGGCGGTAGAGGCGCAGCTGGGCATAGCCCGCAACGTGGTGGGCGTGAACGGCTACGAGGCGGTGCGCCTGGGGGAGCGGTACGAGGAGCAC
Organism: Chloroflexota bacterium; assembly: GCA_016210375.1. Classification (GTDB taxonomy): domain Bacteria; phylum Chloroflexota; class Dehalococcoidia; order Lucifugimonadales; family JACPCL1; genus JACPCL1. Next base: position 270 of record JACQUH010000223.1, on the reverse strand, counting down.
GGCGACACCCATGCCCTTGAGCGGCTCCTTGCCTACAACCGTGAGGACGTGGGCAATTTGCTTCATTTGCGGAAGAAACTACGGCGTTGAACAGTAGGGGCGTCCGCCTGAGGCGGACGCCCCTACTTATGTCCAAAATACAGGGTTCTTCTTGGCGATCCCGCCCCTTTGCCCCTCCTCTGCACACGTGGTATGCTACAACAAGCCATACGATAGAGGCCCCTTAGTAGACCTTGAAACCGGTCCTGTGAGGCTGGTAAGGTAGCTGGG
>JACQUH010000226.1 GCA_016210375.1 Chloroflexota bacterium | reverse complement strand
TGGCGGAGCGCATCCAGGTGGGCCTCTTCAACCTCATGGAGGAGCGGGACATCCAGATCAAGGGGTACCGTCTGCGCCTGCCCCTGGACATGTACGTCGTTGCCACTGCCAACCCCGAGGACTACACCAACCGAGGGCGCATCATCACTCCTCTGAAGGACCGGTACGGCGCCCATATACGCACTCATTACCCCAAGAGCATTGAGGAGGAGATCCGCATCGTTGACCAGGAGCGCTCAGACTTCGGCGAGATAGAGGGCATGGTGACAGTGCCCCAGTTTATGAAGGAGATCATTGCCGAGCTCACCGCCCTGGCCCGCCGCAGCCCCGATGTCAACCAGCGCTCTGGCGTCAGTGTCCGGGTCTCCATCGCCAACTTTGAGACGGTCATGAGCAACGCCCTGCGCCGCGCCATCGCCAACCGGGAGGGCCGCTGCGCCCCCCGCATCAGCGACCTGCCCTCCATCCTGGCCTCCACCACGGGCAAGATTGAGATGGAGAGCGCCGAGGAGGGCCGGGAGCCCAAGATCATTGACGAGCTGACCCGGAAGGCCGTGATGAACGTCTTCGGGCGCTATTTCAACGTCCGCGAGTTTGACGGGCTCGTCCAGAAGTTTGAGGGCGGGATGGTGGTGGAGACGGGCAGCGAGATCCCCTCGGCCCACTACCTGGGTAAGATGCAGGAGCTGGAGGGCATGTCCCCTGCCCTGACCAAGCTCCACGCCAGCGGCTCACCGGAAGAGGTGGCCTCGGCCATGGAGTTCATTCTGGAGGGACTGCATCTAAACCGGCGGCTCAACCGGGACAGGGTAGAGGGACGGTACAGGTACCGGAGCTAGGTTTTTCTTGTGAGTATCTGGACACGGCCAAGCCGTGTCCAGATACTCACATTTAGGGTCTCCCCCTTCCCATATAAGGAAGGGGGGCAAGGGGTTAAGTTTATTGGCAACGACCATCCAGGGGGCGGTACAGAAGCGTCTTGAGATCGTTACAAATGACAGGAGCGGCAGGCCAATGGCCTGCCGCTTCTTTTTGTGTTTCGCCGAGAGCGGCCAGCGGTTCAATCAAGCAGCGGGCAGAAGCACCTTGACCGCGGCCTCGGTGACCAGCAAGAGTGGGCCGGGGAACAGCCCCAGGAACAGCACCCCAAGGCCCGACAGAGCGAGGGCCAGGCGCACCTGCACGGAGGTGGAAACCCGCTCCTGGGAGTCGTTGGAGGAGACGTAGAGTACCCTGACTACCCGCAGATAGTAGTAGGCGGACGCCACGCTGTTCAGCACCCCCACGATGGCAAGCCACACCATGTCGGCGTGGACTGCGGCGTTGAAGAGGTACAGCTTGCCCATGAAACCCGCCGTCGGGGGTATGCCTATGAGGGATACCAGGGCAAAGGCCAGGACGGCGGAGACCACCGGCGCGCGCTTGCCCATGCCGGCCAGGCCCTCTATCTCGTCGCTCCCCGTCTTGCTGGTCAGGGCGATGATGGCGAAGAAGGCGGCCAGGTTGGTGGCGGCATAGGCCCCCAGGTAAAACAGCACGCCGCTGGGCCCGAGGCCCGACGACCCGTCCGGCGTCCTGGCAGCAATGGCCGCCAGGCCCACCAGGATGTACCCGGCGTGGGCAATGGTGCTGTACGCCAGAAGCCGCTTCACATTGCTCTGGCCCATAGCCACCAGGTTGCCTACCGTCATGGAGAGTACGCTGAGGACGGCGAAGAGGGCGCTCCAGTCCAGGCTGACCTCTGCCAAGGCCACGTAGAAAACCCGGAGCAAAACGGCAAAACCCGCTGCCTTGCTGGCCACGGAGAGGTACGCCGTCACCGGCGTGGGCGCACCCTCGTACACGTCCGGCACCCACATCTGGAAGGGGAACATGGCTATCTTGAAACCGAAGCCCGCAGCCATCAGCACGCCTCCCGCCAGCACGGCAGGGCTGCCAAAGGGCATGCCACCCTGGGCCACAGCCCTGGCGATATCGCCAAGCTGCGTGCTGCCGGCGTAGCCGTACACCAGCACCATGCCGTACAGCAGCAGCGCCGAACTCAGCGCGCTCAGAAGCAGAAACTTCAGGCCCGCCTCGGTGGAGCGCTCGTCCCGCAGGAAGGCAGCCAGGGCCGCCAGCGGCAGGGAAGTCAGCTCCAGGCTGATGTAGATGGTGATCAGCTCCGTTGTGGCCGCCAGGAGCGTCATCCCGGTGGCGGAGAACAGCACCAGGGCGTAGAACTCGCCCTGGTACCGCTGGAACCGGGAGACGTAGTCTGCCGAGCCCAGGATGACCACCGCCACCACTGCCAGCACCACGAGCTTGAAGAACAGGGCGAACTTGTCCACCACCAGGGTGCCGAACACGCCCGGCAGAGCGCCGTCCTGGTTCACCTCGCCCCACAGGACCAGGGAGAATACCAGCGGCGCCGCCAGGCCCAGAAGCGCCACGCCTCCCACCAGGCCTTTCCGCCGGGTGATCAGGTCCAGGAGCACCACAAGGCCTGCTAGCCCTGCAAGAGCTATCTCTGGGGCCAGAAGATAAACGTCGTGCCCGGTCATACGTGAAACATCCTAACCAAAACGCAAAAGTATGGGGGCGATGCCGGCGCCAAAGGCGTCGGTGACGAAGGCGGGGTATACGCCGACGGCCACGATGGAGATGGCCAACAACGCCACGGGAATTGCCTCCACCAGCGTGGCATCACTCACGTGCTCGTAGCGGCGCAACGAAGGGCCAAACATCACCCGCTGCACCATCCACAGGATGTAGCCCGCAGTGAGCACAATGCCGAAGACAGCGACCGCCGTGGGCCAGCTCCAAACGAAGAAGGTACCTACGAAAACTAGCAGCTCGGCCACGAAGCCGCTGAGGCCCGGAAGTCCCAGGGAGGCCAGGCCCGCCACGACAAAGGAAACCGCCAGGAAGGGCATCCGCGAGGCCAGCCCCCCCATGTCCGGGATGTAGCGAGTATGGGCTTTCTCGTACAACAGACCTACCAGGAGAAACAGCAAGCCTGTAATGGTCCCGTGGGTGAACATCTGGAGGGCCGCACCGCTGAGGCCCACGGAACTGAGCTTTCCGGACGCCACGCCAACCGAGCTTGCGCCCAGGAGCACCAGCCCCATGTGGCTGATGCTGCTGAAAGCGATCAGGCGCTTCAGGTCGCTCTGGCGCAGGGTAACGATGGCGCCATAGATCACGCTGATGACCCCCAGGGACGCCAGCAGCCAGGCGTAGTCCCTGGCTACCTCGGGAAACAGCGTGATACATATCCGCAGGATGCCATAGCCGCCCATCTTGATCAGCACTCCCGCCAGCATCACGCTCCCCGCTGTGGGGGCGTCGGTATGGGCGTCGGGCAGCCATGTGTGCACCGGCCAGGTGGGCAGCTTGATGGCGAAGGCGATGAAGAAAAAGAAAAAGACCACCCAGGCCGGCAACACCAGGCCCGTCCAGTCCCCTCGCTGGCCCAGCTCCACCAGGTCAAAGGTGCCGGTGGAGAAGTAGAGCACAAGCAGGCCCACCAGCATGAAGGCGGAGCCGAAGAGGGTGAAGGCGACGAACTTGATGGCCGAGTACTCCTTACGCCCAGACCCCCACACCGAAATGATGAAGTACATGGGCACCAGCTCCAGCTCCCAGAAGATGAAGAAGAGCACGAGGTCCAGTGCGGTGAACACGCCCATGACGGCCGTCTGGAGCACCAGGAGCCAGAGGAAGTGCTCCGGCACGCGGTGCCCCACGTTCCAAGAGGCAAGCACGGCGCACAGCCCCAGGAGGCCCGTCAGGAGCACCAGGGGGGCGCTCAGACCGTCAATGCCCAGGAAGTAGTGGACGTTCAGCGGCGCAATCCAGTCCAGGCGTACCACAAGTTGCATCCCGGGCGTTCTGGGTTCGTAGGAGAGAAAGACAACCAGCGCCAGGACGAACTCCATCGCAGCGACAAGGACAGCGACTCCTCTCGCAGTCTTTGCACCGCGCACAAAGAGGGCGATGGCCAGCGCTCCCGCCAGGGGTAGGAATACGACGGCTGTCAGCAAACCATGCTCCTGCCTCTATCTCCCAAAGATAAGGTACGCTCCCAAAACAGCCAAAAGGCCCAGGGAGATGACGATGCCATAGACCTGCACCTGGCCGCTCTGCAAGGGCGCGATGGCCTTGCCCGTGTTGCGGCTCAGCCAGCCAAAACCGTCCACAAACCGGTCAATAATCTCCCGGTCAAACCAGTCCAGGAGTCGCGCCACACCCCGGTAGAAGACCCGGCGCACCAGGACGTCCTCATAGAGCGCATCCAGGTAGTACCGGTTAAGGAGCAGCGTCCGGACCGGGCCAAAGACCCGGCCCACAGCCTCTGGCGATGGCCGCCGCGCCCCGTACATCAGCGCCGCCAGGCCAATGCCCGCCAGGGCCACGGCGGTGGAAGCGCCCGCGATGCCCAGGTTGAACGTCAGGTCCTCGTGCTGGCCCAGGAAGCTGGTGAGCCAGTGGGCCGGTATGCCAGCCAGGTCCCCTAACGGGTTCGCAACGTATCCAGCTCCCAAGGCCAGCACAGCCAGCGCCAGCATGGTCCCGAGCATCACCATCGGCGATTCGGCCAGGTGCACTGGATGCACACCGCCGGCGCCATTGCTGTCTGCCTCTCGGGGGTGCTCGGCCTGTGCGCCTCCCCGGAAATCGCCGTGGAAAGCCATGAAGACGGCGCGGAACACGTAGAAAGCAGTCAGGAAAACGGCGATGAAGGCCATCCAGAAGACCAACGTGTGTACCGTGACCTCTCCACGCCAGGCGGAGAGCAGCACCTCGTCTTTGCTCCAGAAGCCAGCCAGGGGGAAGACCCCCGCCAGGCTCAGGGCCGCGATGAGGAAGGTGACGTAGGTCCAGGGCATGTCCTTGCGCAGGCCGCCCATGAAACGCAGGTCAAAGGTGCCGGTGGCGTGGCTGACACTGCCCGCCCCCAGGAACAGCAAGCACTTGAAGAAGGCGTGGGTGAACAGGTGGAAGATGGCCACCGCGGGCGCGCCCACACCGATGGCCAGCATCATGTAGCCGAGCTGGCTGATGGTGGAGTAGGCCAGAACCCGCTTGATGTCGTACATCACCAGGCCCATGGTGGCGGCGAAAATGGCGGTGAAGCCGCCTACCAGGGCTACCGTGGTCATGGCCGTCGCTGAGACCTCAAAGAGGGGGAAGAAACGGGCCACCAGGAACACCCCCGCTGCCACCATAGTGGCAGCGTGGATGAGGGAGCTGACAGGCGTCGGGCCCTCCATGGCATCGGGCAGCCAGGTGTGCAAGGGGAACTGGCCCGACTTTCCCATGGCGCCGGCGAAGATGCCCAGGGCTGTCGCCGTGGCAGCGAAGGCCGTCATGGCCCCCCCCGCCGCCTGCAATATGTCCGGTATTTCCAGGGGGTTCCGTCCCTGAAACGCAGGAGTGTCCCGCTGAAGGAACAGGTAGAGAATGGCCAGCAGGAATCCAACGTCGCCGATTCGGGTGACCAGGAAGGCCTTCTTTGCCGCCGCAGCCGCCGCGGGCCGGTGGTACCAGAAGCCAATGAGGAGGTACGAGGAGAGGCCCACCAGCTCCCAGAAGACGTAGATCTGGACGATGCTGCGGGCGATGACGATGCCCACCATGGAGGCGGTGAACAACGACATGTAAGCGAAGTAGCGGGTGTAGCCCTCGTCGTCCCGCATGTAGCCCTGGGAGTATATCTGCACCAGCAGGCTCACCCCCGTGACCACCACCAGCATCACCGCCGTCAGCGGGTCCATGAGGATGCCGATGCGGACCTCCACGCCATTGATGGAAAGCCAGGGATGGAAGTCCCAGCCGATGGCATCCTCGTGGCCCAGGGTGGAACGCAGGGCGATCAGAGAGAAAAGGAAGGCGACGCCGATAGAGAGGATGGTCACGTAGCCGCTCAGGCGCGAGCGGCTACCCAGGAACGGGCGGATGACCAGAGCGATGAGAGAAAAGGACGCCAGGGGCAGCAGAAGAATGGCCCAGGCTTGAAGCTCGGAAATCATAGGCTGGCTACAGTTTCCTCAGGATCTCGTCGGCAACGTGCTCCCGGCCCCTGGGCACCATGACCCTGAAGGGCACGCGTTCCCCCCAGTCCAGGATGTCCCCTTCCGGCAGGATGCGCGTGGGCAATCCTTCGCCCTCCAGGACATCCTTCCACATCTCGGCGGCAGCGAGGTTTGGCACTTTCTTGTATTCAACCCACATGGCTTCGTCACCTCTCCCCCTCTTGTCCCCCTCTCCGTGGCGGAGAGGGGGATGTCTCTTGTCGTGGGTATCTGAACACGGCGAAGCCGTGTTCAGATACCCACGAATACAATCTCCCCCTTCCCTTCAGGGAAGGGGGACCGAGGGGGTTAGGTCATCTACCTCTTCATCAGGTTCACCTGGGTCACGTCCACCGTGCCCCGGCTCCGGTACACCGCTATGATGATGGCCAGCCCCAGGGCGGCCTCCGCCGCTGCCACGGTGATGATGAACAGCGCGAACACTTGCCCGGTGAGCACCTGCTGCACCGCGCCCTCCGCCACGGTGGCTGGATCAACCCGCAGCGCCGAGGGCGTCGCGTACCGGGAGAAGGCCACCGCCGCCACGTTGACGGCGCTAAACATCAGCTCAATGGACATGAGCACCGCGATGGCGTTGCGGCGCGTCAGCACGCCATACAGCCCAACGCTGAACAGCACCGCCGATAACAACATGAAGTTCTGCAGGCTCATGGGTGTCGCTCCCGCACCAGCACCAGGGCGCCCACGATGGCCGCCAGCAGCAGCACCGAGGCCACCTCAAAGGGGAGCGACCAGTTGCTCAGCAAGAGGTCCGCCAACTGCTGGGGCGTCTCTGTCAGCACCTCCTGTACCAGCGCAAACGTACCTGGCGCAACCCCTTCCAGAAGCGCCCAGTCGGTGCGGAGGGCCACGGCGCCCAGGGCCGCCAGCAGCAGCACGGAGAGCATGGCGCCCGGCACCCGCAATCGGTTAGAGGCGCTGCCAGCCTGGGCGTCCCCGGTCAGGAGCACGGCGAAGACCAGCAGCACCGACACCGCGCCCACGTAGATGAGCACCTGCACCACCGCCAGGAAGTCGGCGTTGAGCAGCACAAAGAGGCCCGCCACGGCCAGAAAGCTGACCGCCAGCATCACGGCGGCCCGCAGGATGTTGCGCATGGTCACCACCGCTACGGCCGAGGCCACGGCGGCCACGGCCAACGCCCAGAAGAGCACCGTCTGGGCCATCACGGCGTCCCCTCCCCTGTCGTTTTCTCGCCCTCGGCCTGAGGCCTCTGGGGAAGGTGGTAGGGCCACGGCTCCCGTCCCGCCTTCTGCCACGGCAAAGAGCCATCTCTGCGGGGGTCGTAGGCCTGGCCCTCTAGCTGGGGACGGTACCAGGTGCTGGGGCGCTTCTCCGCAGCCCGGAGGCGCTCCACAGAGATCACCAGGTCCCGCCGGCGGTACTTGGCCTCCTCAAAGCCGCTGCCCATGAAGAGGGCGTCGTAAGGGCAGGCCTCCACGCACAGGCCGCAGAACATACAACGGGCAATATCTATGTCAAAGACGTCTATGGCGTAGGAGTCGCCCTCGGCAGGCGTCGTCCCGCCGGGATGCGTGACAATGCGGATGATCCCCAGGGGACAGAACTTGGCGCAGCTCGCGCAGCCGGTGCAGCGCTCCTCATACCAGGTGAACTCCTCGCCCCGAAAACGGGGGTGCTGGGGCAGCCGCTGCTCCGGGTACGAGACGGTGAAGGGCTTCCGGAAGAAGTTCTTCAGGGTCACCACCATGCCGCTGAGGATGCCCAGTCCGTACATCTAGCGCGCCTCCACCCTTGAAAGATGGGCTGCCGGCACGGGCAGAGCAGGCGTGCGCAGGCTCACCAGCCGCGAGAAGACGGCCACGCTGCCGATGGTCACGGTCACGTTGATCCCCGCCATGAGCCACAGTCCTCCCGTGCTGAAGACCCTGCCCTCTCCCTGGGGCTGGCCCAGGACCAGGATCTCCGCCGCCGTCACAAAGATGTTGAGGAGGCCCAGGGGCAGCAGGAACTTCCACGCGAAAGCCATCGTCTGGTCAATACGCACCCTGGGCAAGGTGGAGCGTACCCAGATGAACACAAAGGCCAGCCCAAAGACCTTCAGCAGGAACCAGACGTGAGAGGGCAGAAGCGGCCCTTGCCACCCGTTGAGGAACAGGGTGGCGATGACGCCAGAGGTAGTGAGCACGGCGGAGTACTCGGCCAGCCAGAAGTAGCCAAACTTCATGCCGCTGTACTCGGTATGATAGCCTGCCACGATCTCCGACTCCGCCTCCAACGTGTCAAAGGGCGGGCGGTTCATCTCCGCCGAGGCCCCCACCACGAAGATAAAGAAGCCCAGGGGCTGAAGCAACAGGAAGGGGACGCGCTGGGCGTTCACGATGTCCACGAGGGAGAGGGACCCCGCCAGGAGGAGCACGCCCACCACGGACAGGACCATGGGCACCTCGTAGCTGATGAGCTGCGCCACCGCCCGCACGCCGCCAAACATGGCGTACCGGTTGCCCGAGGCCACCCCTGCCATGAACACCGCCAGGGCGTTCACCGAGGTAACGGCGATCAGGAACAGCAGGCCAACGTTGATGTCGGCGATGAAGGTGCCCTCGCCAAAGGGGAGGACAGCCAGCACCATGAACATGGTGACCACCATGGCAATGGGGGCCAGGTTGAATAGCCACCTGTCGGCGCCGTCTGGGATGATGGATTCCTTGGTCAGGAGCTTGATGGCGTCGGCCACGGGTTGCAGAAGGCCCCAGGGGCCCGTGCGGTTGGGGCCAATCCTCACCTGGAACCGTCCAATGAGCCGCCGCTCCAGGTAGGTATAGAACATGGCCAGAAGCAGGAAGAGGTTCAGCACCAGGAAGGCCGCCACCGAGGCCGTTACTGCGAAGGCCAGCCACTCCCATCCCGCCGGCAGCAGGCCATCCCTGGCAGCCATGCCCGGCTGCCAGCCCGGGGAGCACTCCTGGGCGTTGCCCTGGTTAGCGGCGAGCCAGCAGTAGAGGCCCCGCATGAGGGAGTTGCCGGCGAGGAAGGCGTTCATCAGCGGTCAACCTCGCCCATGTTGATGTCAATGCTCCCCAGAGTCACGATCATGTCCGCCAGCTTCCAGCCAATAACGAGGTCCCTGAGCACCGTCAGGTTGATGAAGGATGGGGCCCGTAACTTGAAGCGGTACGGGGCAATGGAGCCGTCGCTCACCAGGTAGAAGCCCAGCTCTCCCTTGGGGCCTTCTATCCTGGCGTAGGCATCGCCGGCAGGCGGGCGCAGGAGGGCGGGCGACTCCGCGCGCACGGGGCCAGGCTCAATCTGCTCCACGCACTGCTCCACGATGCGCAGGCTCTGGCGCATCTCGTCCAGCCGTATCTTGAAGCGGTCGTAGTTGTCCCCAGCCTTCCCCACGGGCACGTCAAACCTCACCCGGTCGTAGACCTCGTAGGGGTCCACCACCCGCAGGTCCCAGGGGAAGCCCGAGGCCCGCAGCATCGGCCCCGTTACCGAGGCGTTCAAGGCATGGTCAACGGTCAGCACGCTCACGCCCCTGGTGCGGGTTACAAGGATCTCGTTCTCTACCAGGAGCGCCTCGTACTCATCAATGTACCCTGGCATCTCCTTCAGGAACTTCCGCAGCGCCGGCCAGAAATCCTCGGGGGCATCCTGGAAGACGCCGCCCACCCGCATGTAGGAAAGGGTGATGCGAGCGCCGCACAGCATCTCAAAGAGGTCCAGGATCTTCTCTCGCTCCCGGAAGCAGTACATGAGCGGCGTTGCGAAGGCCCCCAGGTCGTTCAGCAGGAAACCCGTGGCCATCAGGTGGCTGGCAATTCGCTGGAGCTCCGCGGCGATGACCCGCAGGTACATGGCCCGCTCCGGGGGACGGAGGCCCGCCAGCTTCTCCGCCGCCAGCACGTAGGCCTGGTTGTTCGTCATGGAGGCCACGTAGTCCAGGCGGTCCGTCAGCGTGATCACCTGGGTGTACGTGCGTTCCTCCGCCAGCTTTTCCGAACCCCGGTGCAGGTAGCCGAAGATCGGCTCCACGTCCAGGATGATCTCGCCGTCAAAGGTGACGCGCAGGCGGAACACCCCGTGGGTGCTGGGGTGCTGCGGCCCGACGTTGACGGTGACGGGTTCAGAGCGCATGGACATGGCCCCTGGCAACAGTCGTTTGTACCGCTCCCCTGGGGGAGCGGCGGAAAGCCCCAGGCCTGTGGTCATTAACCAAATACCTGTGCATCGTGGTTCTGACCTCTCCCCCTCTTGTCGTGAGTATCTGAACACGGCAAAGCCGTGTTCAGATACTCACGTTTAGGACCTCCCCCTTCCCCCAGGGGGAAGGGGGATTAAGGAGGTTAGGTTATTTCCAAGATAGCCTTCAGCCTGCGTTGCCGAACACCCTTGGCAAAGACCTTCATGCTAGCGCGGAGCCTCCAGATAGTCCCTCCGCAGGGGATGGCCTGGGTAGCCCTCCCAGAGGAGGATGCGTTTCAGGTTCGGGTGGCCCTCAAAACGAACACCCATGAGGTCCCATATCTCCCGCTCCTGGTAGTCTGCCCCCTGCCACAGGCCCACCACCGAGGGCAACGTTGGGTCCTCGCGGCCAAAGACCCTGGCCTTCAGCACGGCGCTGTGCAAGTGGCTGGTGGAGGTCAAGTGATAGACGACCTCAAAGTGCTCCACGTAGTCCACGGCGGAGATGGAGTTGAGCAAGTTGAACCCCAGCCCAGAGTCGCTCTTGAGGTGCTGGCACACCTCCAGAACCCGCTCGGGCCTCACCCACAGGTCCAGGCCGGCCCAACGCTCCACGGCGCCGGGGCACGCATCCTGGATTCGGCGAGCTAGCTCCTCCCCAGGTATGGGTCGGATCATTCGCTAGGCTCCCGCCGGGTTGCCGGCCAGGCTGTACCGCTTGATCTTCTCGTGAAGCTGCATGATGCCGTACAAGAGGGCGTCGGGCCGCGGCGGACAGCCGGGCACATACACATCCACGGGGATGATGTGGTTCACCCCGGGCACCACGCTGTAGGAC
>JACQUH010000031.1 GCA_016210375.1 Chloroflexota bacterium | reverse complement strand
CCTGCGGAATCTCTCCGGGCCGGCCTACGGCAGCAGGTCAGTGACCTGCGGAAGGTTTTATCCAACAGGGGGATCCTCTTGCTCATGCTGGCGACAGGAGTAAGGGGTCTGGGGACGCGGGGGCTCAGCATTTTCCTGGCGTTATACATGAGCAGGACCCTGGGCATGAGCACAGCGCGCGTGGGCCTGTACCTGGGGCTGCTTACCTTCCTGAGCATCGCAGTGGGGCCTCTGTTGGGTGGGCTGTCGGATCGTGTCGGCAGGAAGAAGGTGCTCCTGGTGGTACTGGTGTGGCTGACGCTTTTCCCCCTCACCTTCGGTTACGTTGGGTCTGGCCTGGCGCTTGCCATAGTGCTCGCACTGTACGGCGCCGCAGGGTTTGCGCCCCAGCCCATCGTCCAGGCCGCCATTGTGGACCTGAGCGGCGGGTTACGCGCCCAGGCAAGCATCCTTGGTTTGCTGTGGTCCAGCAACGTCCTCTTTTCTGCGATGGCCCCTATCATAGGCGGATTGATAGCCGATAGCATTGGCTATCGCGCTGTTTTCCTGTACGCCGCTGGGATGTCTGCCGTCAGCGTGCTGTGCGTCGCGATTGCGCCCTTTACCAGCAGGGAAAGCGTCAGAGCTTGACGGGGAGATGAGAAAGGCAACTACCATGGCCCTTCCCTCGCGGGATACCAGCAGTCGTCGGTTGACTTCTCTATCTATACCAGCTACACTTCTGCTGGATTCAGTACAATTGATAGGTATGGTGCCAGCAGGTGGGGGTACAATAGCGCGGTAATCCCTAGTCAAAACGGAGGTAGTGTTGTGGAATCCGTAACCGGGGATAGGCAGTTCAAGTGGGTGGGCAAGCGATTTCCCCCTATTGAGGACAGGCGGTTCGTGACTGGCAAGGGCCGCTATGTGAACGACGTCACCCTTCCAGGCATGTTGCATCTTGCTCCTCTCTCCTCTCCTCATGCCCATGCAATCATCAAATCCATTGACACCAGCAGGGCTGAGAAGGCGCCGGGAGTCGTCAAGGTCTTCGTCGGCGAAGAGCTTCCCGAATGGATGGACAAGATCCCACAGAACATGTACTTGCCGAACGTCACCTGGTACCCGCTGGCCGTGGGGAAGGCCCGGTTCGCCGGGGAGTGGGTGGCCGCCGTTATAGCAACCAACCGCTACCTGGCTGAGGATGCCGCTGAGCTGATTCAGGTGGAGTACGAACCCCTTGCCCCTCTGGTGGACCCGGAGGAGGCTATGAAGCCCGGCGCCCCAATCCTCCATGAGACGCACGGATCCAACATCGCCTTCCAGGGGAGCTTTACCTTTGGTGAGGTGGATGAGGCTTTCAGAAAGGCTCCCCATATTCTGGAAGGTCGTTTCCGCTGGAACCGGCATTCTGGCGTTCCCCTGGAAACCTTTGGCTGCGTCGCAAGCTGGGACGAATCCCGGGGCATTGTCAACGTTTGGGCCTCTCAACAGAACCCTCAGGTTGTGGAGCAGATCGCCCGGTCGCTACGGATACCCTCCAACAAGGTCCGGGTCTACATGGACGTGGACATCGGCGGAAGCTACGGGAACAAGCGGGGCCGCAAGCAGATATTCCTGACCTGCGTCGCCAGCAAGATGGTGGGCGGCAGGCCGGTGAAGTTCATAGAAGACCGAATGGAGAACATGGCGGCAGGGGACGCCCATGGGCCGGACCGCATCTGGAAGGTAAAGGTCGCCGCGGACAATGATGGCAAGATCACGGCCCTGGACCTGACGGTTATTGACGACGCGGGCGCGTACGCTGGCCGCGGCGCCATGCAGATCGCAAAGCCTATCACGGCGCTGGTGGGACCGTACTCCATTCCCGCCGTGCGCTATTCCCCCATTTCGGTCTTGACCTGCAAAACAAACCAGGCACCCTACAACGGCTTTGGCCAGGCGCCCACGAACTTCGCCACCGAGCGCTGTATTGACCTGGTTGCCCGCGAGCTGAAGCTGGACAAGGCCGAAGTGAGATTCCGAAACCTTATCAAGCCCGACCAGTTCCCCTACGAAATCCCTACGGGCGCCACCTACGACAGCGGCGACTACCTCACCGTGCTGAGCCGCACCCTGGAGATGGCGGGCTACAAGTCCATCGCCCAGCGGAAGGCCGAGGCCCGCGCCCGTGGCAAGCTGCTGGGCGTCGGCGTTGCTACGTGCGTAGAGCCCAGCGCCGGGGGCGGCAGCGCCTTCAACATGTTCCAGAACCCTGGCGTGATCGGTGGGGGTGGCGATGTGGGCGAGGGCGTCAGGGTGCATGTGGATGTCAACGGCTACGTGACCGGCTCCATCGGGTTCCAGTCTGCCGGCCAGGGCCACGAGACAACCTTTACGCAGCTTGTGTGTGAGGCCCTGCAAGTTGACCCCAGCAAGGTCAGTATCACGAGGGTGGACAGCACCGGCGGGATACCCTCCGTCGCCACCACAGGCAGCAGGATGCACCTGATGATGGGCGCGGCAGTGCTGGGCGCGTGCAACAGGATCAAGGCGAAGATGACCGCCATCGCCGCCCAGGCCCTGGGGTCAGAGAGATCAGCGCTTGAGCTGCGAGATGGCGTGTTCGTCCACAGGCTCGTCCCCAGGCTGCGCCTCTCTTTTGATGATGTGGCCCGCATCGCTTACCGGCGCATGGACCTGCGGCCCTCCGACATGGAGGGCGCCCTGGTGGAGACCTACGTCTTCCAGAATCCCAAGAGCGGGGACAGGCCCGTGGCAGGGCTGCCCGGCTTTGAGCAAGAGCCGTACAAGACCCGCGGCTTCATCTCCTTCGCCTTCGCCGCCCATGTGCCAATTGTGGAGGTGGACCAGGAGACCTTTGAGATCAAGCTCGTGGACTACTACATCTGCCACGACTGCGGCGTCCAGATGAATCCCCAGATAGTGGCCGGACTGGTGTACGGCGGTACCATGCGCGGCATAGACGCTGCCCTCTTCTCCCAGTACAAGTTCAGTGAGAACGGGCAGCTCCTCAGCCAGTCCTTTATGGACCATCTGCTCTCCACGGCTACCGACATCCCCCACATGACCATGGCTGACCATTGCACCCCCGCTCCAGGGCATCCCCTGGGAGCAAAGGGCGCTGGCGAGGGAGGGTACATGACGGCCCCCGCGGCCGTCGCCAGCGCCGTGGAAGACGCCCTGTCCGACTACGGGCTATTTCTGACCGATGTCCCTATCTCTCCCACCCATATCTATAATCTGGTCAAGGCCGCTCAAGGGGGTGTCCTCGCCGCGAGGTAGCGCCCTTTGGAAGCGGAGCATCAGGGGGCAGCTCGTAACGCCGTTCCTGCCATTCCCTCCCAGGGAAGGGGACGGGGGTTAGGTTAGACCTCACCCCTTACCCCTCTCCTAAAGGGAGAGGGGGACGGAGACTAGGGAATCGGTGTGATGCGGCAGAGCCGCATCACACCGATTCAAACAAATCTTCTCCCCCTTCCCTTCAGGGAAGGGGGCCAGGGGGTTAGGTTTCTTGGTCAATACCCCCCAAGCGAGGCTAGGGGAACTGTTCTGAGATAGTTACTTTGTAACTATCTCAGAACTCTTGTGTACCGCTCCCTGAAGGGGGCGGCTTCAAGCCGCAGCCTTCAGGCTGCGGTGAAATAGCCACTTTGAGGTAGTTACTTCGTGCCTGGGCCAACTTCTACAGGAATGCGCGCTTGGAGGGACGGATGTTTAAGCCCCATCGTCTGCTGACCCTTGTTCTGGTCCTGGGGATTGCCGCCATTGCCTCTGGGGCCTGTGGGGGGGCCCAGGAGCCCGCCGCCACGCCCACGCCTACAGCCGCTGCTGCTGTCCCGACGGCGACAACTGTTGCTGCTGCCCCCACGGCCACAACCGCTGCTGCCAGGCCAACAGTGGCCGTCCCCACGGCGACGCCTACTTCTCCTCGTCCCACCGCGACCCCCACGCCCAGCGGGCCGACCGGCAGTTTGAGGATTGCCATGGTGAACCTGGGCACGGAGAACTGGCTTCAGAGACTGGCCATGGACGAGCAGGCCATCCTCAACTTGATGGGGGACACCCTGCTGAGCAACGACCGCCAGAACCGCCTACCCTCGCCAGGGCTTGTGGAGGCCTGGGAGATGTCTGGCGACGGCCTCACCTGGACGTTCCACCTGAAGAAGGGGATCCAGTTCAACGAAGGCTGG
>JACQUH010000225.1 GCA_016210375.1 Chloroflexota bacterium | reverse complement strand
TGTTCACACCGCCCGTCACGTCATGGGCGTCGACAACACCTGAAGTCCGTGTGCTAACCCGCATGGGAGGCAGCGGCCGTGGGTGGGGCCGATGTCTGGGACGAAGTCGTAACAAGGTAGCTGTACCGGAAGGTGCGGCTGGATCACCTCCTTTCTAAGGAGACTCCCCCTCATACGGGGACGATCCCAGGTCGGTCGGACGGTGCACCCCTCTATCTCGGCTGTGGCCCCGACCAGGCCCCAGCAGAAGCACCGACGTACGGTCACTTTTCTCACGTGCATACTCCTACCTTCCACTATCTACCGGTTAAGGCGCCACAGAAACACAAGAGGCCCCGCCTTTCCAGGCGGGGCCTCTTGTGTTCCAAGAAGGCTCTGGTGCTTCACGTAGCGCCGATGATGGCTTCCCTTTTGATCCCTACGAATTCGGCCACAAGATGCCGGGCATCCTTGAACTCCGACATGTCGGGGTCGTCACTTCGGATGAACAATTTAGGCATCTTGCGGGTGAAGTCCACCTTCTTCTTGTCCTCGCTTCTCGGAAGCACAAAGTATTCTGGTTCCTTGATCCCTTTGTTGGGCTTGCCTCGGTACCAATTTCCAGTGTTCAGGAATATGAAGACGAAGAAGTCTGCCGAAGGACTTCTCAGAACAAAGCCGCGGTCACAATCTGTTTGAAAGCGGCTCTTGACCTGTATCGTTGCTGAAGTTCTAGTCTTGGGGTTTATGGCCACCAAATCATAGGATGCCCTGAAGGCAGGAGCTTTGAACGTCGGGATGCAAGCTCGGCAGAGCATTCCCATTGCCAAGTGCTCCGCTCCTTCTGAGGGGACTTGGGTATCGGACATGTTTCTACTCGGCATCCTTCCCTCCGGTCCTAAATCATGTTGGCAACAGAGCCGCTACGTAGCCTCCTGCAGCCTGTTCGCAAGGTCCCGGCCTGAAGTGGGCGGCGGCAACGGCTTGCCTTCCTGCCGGTAGAGCTGTATCGCCTCATTAACGATTTGGCACAGTTCCTCGAATACTGCCTTCTCGTCTGGCCCGTGGCACCCCCCGAAAATGAGGCCCGGACAACTGCCTACATAGCACTGGTCCTCCTCGGACCACTCCACAATCTTGACGTATCTCGCGCTGTCCTTCATTTCTTTGACTCCTGAATGGCGAGCTGAACGGACCGAACTTGATAGTGTTTCGCGTCATCACCCAGATTACCAGAAAGCGTCACAAGCTTTACTACGTTGGGGTGAGTGAAGTTGCGATGGCTTCCTTTTCCACCACGTTCAACAAAACCGGCCTGCTCCAGCGCTTCTATGAGTTCTCTGATCTTTGGAGGCACGTGATGACCCTTGAGGATGGATGCAGAAGACGATCAACCCAGAAGTTCAGAAGGAGTCTAAGCCTGGGGGAAGCGCCCGTCAATCGGCCCAATTTGCTGCTACCCAATCAGCATCGCGTCGCCAAAGCTGTAGAAGCGGTACCCTTCCTGTACAGCAGCGTCGTACGCGGCAAGAATGCGCTCCCGTCCCGCAAAGGCAGAAACCAGCATCAGCAGGCTGGAGCGTGGCAGATGGAAGTTGGTGACCAGGGCATCCATAAACCTGAAGCGGTGCCCCGGTAGGATGGACAAATCCGCCCAACCGCCGTCGGCCAGCGTTGGGGGCGCAATGCCTTACGCCCCTACGCATCGCGGCGGTATGCCTGCGAAAACAGCGGCGGGGGCTGTCATTCTGAACGAGTCCCGATTCTATCGGGACTCACGCGCTCTGAATGACGAAGGTCTTTAGCAGGCACCCGTAAGGGCGTCCCGACAAACCGGGACGCCCCTATCTCGTGTGACCTATCGCCCCTCCCAGCCTGCGGGCCTATCCGCCGGGGTTCCCCTCCAGCAGGTGCACCCGCGCATTCTCCGCAAAGCTTGAGTCCGGCGCCAGCCGGATCACCTCTTCCCAGTGCTGCTTCGCCTTGTCCGCTGATGGGGTAGGCAAAGAGGCGTAGAGAAACCCAAGGCTGTAGTGGACCTGGACGTTGCCCGGGTCTTTCGCCAGCACACCCTGGAGCATCTCCTCCGCCTGGTCGTACAGGCCCAGGCTCATGCTGGCGATGCCAATATCAACCTGCGCGTGCAGGTTCTCTGGGTCCAGCTTCCGATAGCGTGTGAACCACTCAATCGCCTCAGCCCACCGGTCCCCGGTCATGTACGTTTCCGCGATGTCAAAGAGGAGAGTGGGGTCGTTCGGGTTCTGGACCGCCGCGGCCTTTAGCCTGGCAAGCTGCGCCTCGTCCACCACTCCCCCGCCTTCCTGCAAGGTAAACTCAGGGGTACGCCGCGCCGGCGTGCTCCCCATCTCCTTCCACAAGAGCGCGACCAGAATGACCACGCCAACAACCAGGGCCATAGAGACGTACCCCGCAGGGCCAAGAACAGTGCGCCGCAGGAATGGGAACCGCGAAGTTGCAGCCCGGGGCGTCTCCCCCCGGCCTCGCCTTCTCTGCCTTGACGCCTCCGGGGATGAAGCCAGCAGGAGGGCAGCGCTTTGCTCCACCATCCTCGCCTGGCCCTCGGCCCAGGGTCGCAGAGACTGGGGCACGGCGGGAGAGGTGAGCCAGGCCACCAGCTCCCTTCGCCGCTGCTCCACCTCAGCAGCCGACGCGCCTCTTGCGAGCCCTAGCAGCCTGCGAGCATCGCGGCTCCAATAGGGAACACTGCCCTGGTCAACCGGGTCCGAGGGGGAAAGCGGCATTCGCCTCCGGCTACGCATCTTTGTCTCCCGTGTCTCCTACTCCCGCCCCGTTCCAATGACCACAGGAGGACTGGGTACCGCAGTCCTCCTGTGGCGCGAGCTGGCTACCGCTAGCTCTTGTGTACGGCGACCACGTCAAAGTCCCGGCCCGCGCCGTGGCAGACGGCGCACGCCTCGCCCTTGATTGCGCTGGTCTGAGTATCGGCGTGCGCCGCCGTGGCCCGGGCATCATGGCAACCCAGGCAGGCCGCCGTCGTAGGCCCAAGCGGGCTGTTGGACTCGCGAGGCGCCAACACACTGGCGTTGGTTGCCGGAAGGGGCAGCAGGTAGGTGCCAGGGAGATGGCACGTCTCGCAGGCCCGCCGGTCTCCGGGGAAGGCAATCTCGTTGAAGTTGAACACTCCCCGGGTCCGGTAGATAGTGAAGTCGCTCGTCAGGTCTTCGCCGGTATGGATCCGGTGAATCATGAACTGCAAGCTGATGGACTGCGGCTTCACGTCGTAGGGGCCGCCCAGGCTCGCAGGCACCTGTTCGGGAACGTCCACGTTTACCGGGTTGTGGCAAAGCTGGCAGTACTCGGCGGTGTTCTTTCGTCCGCCACCGTGGAAGGCTATCTCCTTGTGGCACACGTTGCACTTCTCGGTAGAGACTACCTTCCGCCTGGGAACCGCCACCGCGTCCGTGACAGGGACGTAGGCTACCGGATTGTAGGCGCGTTCGTTCACGGCCAGGTCTACGCCCCCCCTTCCTCTGATGGTCTGATTCCGGCCCACCTCCATGCCTATGGCATAGGTACCTTTGGCATCCGCCGGGATGGCTTGCGTGAGGGTATAGGCAAAGTTGCCATCAGCGTCAGTCACTACGTTAGTCAGAGTGGCGGCCTCTGTCAACTTGGAGCCCAGGTAGTCAGTGGTGGGGCCCTTCACGTTGAAGCTCACGCTGGTAATGGCTGATACGGGGAGTCTTGCCCCGGCATTATCCGTGGCTTTGAAGACCACGGTGGGCTTCTGGCCCGGCCCGGTGTTGGTGACGCGAACTATCTCCACTTTCAAGCCGCCAAGCTGTTTGGACTGCAACGGTATCACGTGTGCCCCCACCACCGAGTTGTCAAACTCCCGCCCAGTGTCGGCCTTGTGGCACGTCGTGCACTCCGCCTCGGTCGCAATGTCGTGTTTGACGCCCTTCAGGGGGTCCACATCCTCATGGCAAGAAGTACAGGCGGCCACCGTCGGGGCGTTCTTATAGTCATCGGCGTTGGGCGCTGCCTTGTGGCACGTGGTGCAGTTCCGAACGTCCTGGGGCCACCCGACCTCGGAATAGTTGGCGACCGACCGGTTGAAACCAACAATGAAATAGGGATTGCCTGCCTGAACGCTGGACAGGTCCCTGCCGTTGTGGATTTTGTGGACCATGACCTGAAAGTCCACGCTGTTGCCGCTCTCCGGGTCAACATTCTGTTGAGTATGGCAGAGCACGCACAGCCGGGTATCCTGGCGCAGGCCGCCATGGGCCGCCAGCGTTTTGTGGCAAGCGTTGCAGTTGTTGACGTTGACCAGTTGTCTTGTGGTAGCCACCACCCCGCCGGCGGGGACAAAGCTGAAGACATCATTGCTCACGAACTCGCGCGCGCCCCGGGAAGTGTAGGCGCCTACGGTGTGGGTGGCCTTCGTGTCGTAGCCCGAGGGCAGCGGGTCACGGAAGGTGTAGGTGTACTCCCCGGCCTTCACGGGGGCGAAGACACCGCCCGAAGCCACGCCGGGCCTGGTGGGCCACGAGACTAGCTTCGGCTGTGTGGTCTTGCCGTCCAGCACGAAGGGAGTACCGGTGACGGTAGTGGTGACGTAGTTGACATATTGGGTGATGCCACTTGCCGGGTCTGTTTTGATGTAGGCCATCACAAAGCTGGGGTTGCTATCCAGGTCCGTGAGCTTCAGGGGCTGGGCCTTGCCGTCCTGGATGGCGAAGGTCACTACCGGCTTTCGGTCTGCCCCGATGGTCACTCCCTTGATATTGATCTTGTACCCATCAGCCAGAAGATACGCGGACTCCCCCTCTGGGCCCGTTTCGCCTTTGGGGCCCAGGAGGCCCGGCTCTCCCTTTGGACCCTGGGGGCCAGGATCCCCCTTGGATCCCAGGAGACCCGGGAGGCCCGGGAGGCCCGGTTCCCCTTTGATGCCCTGGATACCCGTGAGACCAGTATCACCCTTGGCACCCTGGGGTCCCTGCGGCCCCACTTCCCCCTGGCAAGCGACCACCGCCAGGGAGAGCAGGAGAAGAAGGACAAACGGGAGACATCTGGCTGCGCGGCCCATAGGCACCCCCTACTGAGAACATCCCGCGACCGGAGATACGCCATCATGCTTCCGGAAGCAACCAAACATTGTGCCCTGATTCACAACCCTGATTCCAACGTAGCATAAACTAGCCAGGCGCTACAAGGTGCATAAACACCAAACCTTTTTGCGCCGATTTCGTCGCCCCGTCCCGCTCTCAAGCAGCGGCCAGTGAGGACAGCCCCAGGTCCATTCGCCGTGGCGAAAACACTATCACCACAGGATAATGGTCATAGACCAAAAGTTGCCTGGTCTGTTGGCATGAGCCTCACCGTCCTGGGCATCAACGTCATCGGCGACGGCCCCCGAGTGGCCCTGGACCCGAAGTTGTGGGGGCGTCTCTAGTGTCCTGATAGGAGAACAACCGCTGTTATTGGTCTAGCTTATTGCCGCTGTAGTGAGAGTCGGGCCGATGCCTCGGCCCTGGGCTGGCAGGCGGAGGGGGTGGAGGATTCTTCGCGAAGCGGAGGGCATCCAATCGCAAAGGTAGTATGACCACTTCGCTCTAGTGTCCTGTAGCAGAGATTCGTTGCATTAATGGATTGGCATGGACTTGTCATGCTGAACGAAGTGAAGCATCTGGGGCGATGGAAGACCCCTCCCCAGATTCTTCGCTGCGCTCAGAATGACTTTTGTAACGATCTTTGGATTCACTACACTAGGAGTACTGCATGACCATCAAGGGTGGGTACTGGAACCGTCTTCTCAGGGTTAACCTCAGCCGCAGGACGGTAACCTAAGAGCCGCTTTCAGAGGAGAGCATCCTTCGCAAGTATCTGGGCGGCGCAGGTCTGGGCTTCTACTACCTGCTGAAGGAGGCCCCCGCCACGGAAGGGGCCACCGACCAAGGAGCGCCGCTCCTTTTCATGCTGGGGCCGCTGACGGGCACTCCCGTGCCCAACTCCTCCGATTGGACGACGGTGTCTTCAACGCCTCTATCCCCTATTCCGCTGGGGCAGGCCAGGCTACGGGTATTGGGCCGCCTACTTGAAGCAAGCCGGCTGCGACGGCATCCTCGTTACTGGAAGGGCATTCACGCTGGTATACCTGTGGGTTGACGACGACCGAGTGGAGATTCGAGATGCCAGCCACCTCTGGGGTCTGGGCAGCCGGGAGACGGAACGGCAACTCAAACTGGAACTGGGCGACGACTGGGGCCAGGGGACACAATGGCCGCGCCATCTTGCTTGACACATGTCCGTTTAGAGTATAGCATTGCGTCCATCCCAGAAGTTGAACTGTAGTTTTACAGAAGGGGGATGCTCACTATGCAACCGAACCCGCGAGTCTTCATGATGTTCATTGTGGTTTTCGTCGCCGCCCTTGCGCTGGTTGCCACTGCCGGTGTAGCGTTCGCAGGGCGCTGGGCGGGCCACCAGACCGGAGGAGGCGCCGCGACTGTGATACCTCCTCTACCTCCCTTTGTTGGTGTGAGTCCAGCGCCAGGAACCGCCATCAGCTTCGGCTTTGAGGCAAAGGCCGACTCCCTGGTACCGGCTCCAGTGCCAGCGGCGCCGGGCACGCTGCAGAATGCGCCGGGGGCTACAATGCAGGGCCATGGGGAGTGGGTTGACCACAGCGCCAGCCCACCAAGAGTGATCAGGCTCACTAATCCGGTCGACAACTTCGTGTGCAACCCATTGACCGGACACGGCGCTATAAGAGGGTGGGGCACCGACAACACTATACCGGGGCCGGTCTATGTAATCTTCGAAACCTTTGATGGTCAGGCGCCGGCAGGACCCCTGGGCGATCAGGTGCAGGTCCGGGTGCTCTCTGCTGGACCTCTGCCTCCGCCCGCTCCACCGCCGGTTCTGTTGTACGGGGCTGTCGCTGCGGTCAGCGGCGAAGTGGTTCAACACAGTTGCACCAGTGGATCACTTGCGGCACGCTGGGCGGGTCACCAAACCGGAGGAGGCGCCGCGACGGTGCTACCTCCTTCACCTCCCTTTTTTGCCGTGAGTCCGGCGCCAGGAACCGCGATAAGCTTTGGCTTTGAGGCAAAGGCCGACTCGCTGGTACCGGCTCCGGTGCCGCCAGCGCTGCCAGGCACTTTGCGGAATGCGCCTGGTGCCACGGTGCAGGGCCACGCTACGTGGGTTGACCACAGCACAAGCCCTCCGCGCACAATCACGCTCACGACGCCGCTCAACTTCTCATGCAGTACGGTGACGGGCGTAGGGAGCATAAGCGGGTGGGGCACAGATAGCACCATACTTGGGCCGGTCTTTGTAATCTTCAACACCTCTGACAGCCAGGTGTCAGGCTCCCCCCTGGGCGATGAGGTACGGGTCCGGGTGCTCTTGGCTCCACCACCACCCCCACCCGCCGTGCCGCCTTTCCTCTATTGGGCCAATGCCACGGCCAGCGGCGAGGTGGTTCAGCACAGTTGTCAGTAGTCGTTTAGCCACGCAGACTGGTAGGAAGCGGGCCCTCGGGCCCGCTTCCATTTTCATCCTGGCCTCGTAGATCACTCCCCCACGTCATGGCCTGCATGGCGCTAAGGCATAGCCGGATTCAAGACGAGGCTGGAGTGCCTTCCTTACTGCGACATGTGCGCGACAGAGCTTTTGTCGGCCAAAGACCTTCCTGCGAAGCCCAGTAATCGCCTGAGCCTAGGCGCAAGGTCCGGCCGCAGAAAGTTCCAGTACGCTCCGCATGGCCCACCATACCGTACAAAAGGTAAAGCTCGGATAAACTGAAGGGCTGGGATGTAGAAACAGGACTGCCCAAGCCGGAGACGCTCCGCGGCCTCGGATTGGATGAGTTTATCGGAGCGCCCCGAAGATAACGAGGGCGCGGAGACTTAGTAACTATCTCAAAACTCGCTTGGCACCGCCCCCTGAAGGGGGCGGCATCATGCCTCAGCCTGAAGGTCGTTTACAACATAATCTGCTAGTTGGGTTACGACCTAACCCCCTCTGGCTCCCCCTTCCCCAAGGGGAAGGGGGAGAAGATAGGTTTGAATCAGTGTGATGCGGCGTTGCCGCATCACACTGATTCTTCAAAGTACGTCTCCCTCTCCTCCCAGGAGAGGGGGACAAAGGGGGAAATGTCAGGACCCCACTGGGAATGTAATTGGTCAATGACCTTCAGGGGTCTGTGCCAGAGGAGGTTCAGAGATAGCTTCTTAACCCTCACCCTTGGGCTCTCTGGCCAAGGGCGGAGAGCCTTCAAGGGAACAGAGCAGGACAGGTGGCCGACCATGCCGGCCACCTGTCCTGTCTCATGGGGAGGGAGCGGGGGCAGACCCCTATCTACTCCCTCCTCACCTCGTATATCTTCACCCCAGGGTTTGGGTAGACCAGAGTGACCCCCTGGCCGGCCATGTTGTCAAACTTGGCGAGGCCTTCGGCGGGGTAGTAGAGCCGCTCTAGCTGGCCCACGTAGATGTAGCGCACGTTGTAGCGGTCCAGAATGTCCAGAGCCAGGGCCACGTCCCTGGTGGTGAAGAGGGCGCGAACGTCCTTCAACCGTGCGGCCACCTCCGCCTGTTCCCCCATGCGCTGCTGGGTCTGGTGCCAGCCCCAGCCGACAATAGTCGGCAGGCCAGTGTAGATAGAGACACGGGACCCCCAGCGGTAGTTG
Organism: Chloroflexota bacterium; assembly: GCA_016210375.1. Classification (GTDB taxonomy): domain Bacteria; phylum Chloroflexota; class Dehalococcoidia; order Lucifugimonadales; family JACPCL1; genus JACPCL1. The sequence continues at coordinate 2,999 of JACQUH010000225.1, read as the reverse complement.
TGGGGGTCGGTGTTGCCTTCGGCTACCACCGGCGAGCCGTCCACCTTGGCCCGCAGCCATTGGATGCCCTCCCAGTCCCATCGCAAGTCTATGGGCCCGTTCGCGTCGTTGTAGGTGACGCTCCTCATGTACTCCGCGCCGTCTAGCCCTTGGAAAGCGGTGGAGAATCGCTCGGCCAAACGCACCCGGAGGGCGGGCACAAGATACCCGGTTGCGCCGGCCAGCAGGAGCAGGAGCACCCCCAGCCAGATTCCCTTTCCCCATGCAGGACGATGCCAGGACGGTGCCACGGCCGAGGCCACGTACCCCAGAACGGCCAGACCAGCGGGCAGGTAGAGCACCCACCCCTGACGAGCTAGCGTGAACCCCTCGGACCACTTGGGCGCTTCCCCGGGCGCCACGGCGCTGTACACGACGCCGAGCGCCACGGCGGTATGCGCGACGGCGGGTGCCATGAGCAGGACAAAGAGTATGCCAAACCAGTTCTCCTTCGCTCCCAGAAGCCCGCGCCAGGAGAACCGCATCGCCGCAAGTAGGCGCCAGAGGGCTACGCCCGATGCCAGCCCAAAGAGCACCCACGCCTGGAGATAGAACTTGAAGACGGTGTTCATGCGGTCAATGTCGTTGTTGATCGTGACCAGGTCCACGCCGATGCCAATGCCCAGGGCCAGGAGAATCAGGGAAAGGAGGAACAGGCGGTGCGGCGCATCCTGCCCCGGCCAGGCAGCGATCCGGGCCGCCAGGAGGACGGTGGCGACGGCCAGGAGGAAGAGGACGGCGAGGGTCGCATAGCCCGCCGCCAACAGGTAGGCGGTCAGGAGAGCCAGCAGACCCAGGCCGACGAGGAGGGGACGGCCTCCACCCTGCCGGACAGCCGCCTGGGGCGCGTCCCACGGGGGAGGCGGAAGGGGAGGCCGGCGCACGCCTCTCAGCCAGCCTCGGATTGGGCCCCGTCCCTCGTAGAGCAGGAAAGACACAAGGATGAAGAGAAAGAGGGCGTGGAGGGCCAGGTAATGAAGGAGATTGGTCTGCTGGGCGCTGGTGTGCACTCCTGCGTCGTAGGCGATATTGCGGGCGTGGTACGGCAAGAAGAGCAGGAAGGAGAGCGTCGCAAGGAGCAGGATGCCGCCCACCGCCCATGTCCAGGCGTGCGCCAGCAGGGGCCCATGCCTGGGGGGAGGTCCGCCCTCGCGGACGCCTGGGTCAGCTTCACTGGGGTGTGAAGCTGGTGTGGGTGCTTCGCTGGCTTCACCCCCTGCCCGTCGCCCTCGGTGAGCGGACCACACAGCGATGGCAACGGCGGCCGCGCCCAGCAGAAGGTAGGTGGGGTAGTCCCACGTGTTGATGGCGGCCAGAGCCCCCACGGCCAGGGCCAGAAAGCCCAGGGGCAACGCCAACCTTCCCATGCCGCGCAACCACTGCCCGACTGCCCGTCTGCCCGACTGCCCGTATGTCCGTCTGCCCGCCTGCCCGTATGCCCCTATCCCCACCAGGTTCAGGGCCAGTCCGATGGCCAGGACGCCAAAGGGGATGGCAATGAGGTGGGCGTGCAGGTCGGCGAAGAGGAAAGTCCACAGGGGGAACTCGGTGATGCTGATCTGCCCTGGCATCATCTCGTGAGCGGACACCCAGAACCAGATATGAAACCCATCTCCTGGAGGGCGTGCTGTGGCTAACCATCCGTACCACACTGTCCTCACAAGCTGGATGACGCCGCCCATGTTGCCCAGCACCGCTACCATGAGGGCCGCGGCCACGCCGGCGGCGGCTGGTCCCCAGCCGGGGCCCTTCCCCTGGGTGCGAGCGTCCCGAAGGACGTGGGTAAGGTTGTAGGCCACTGAGAAGGCGCCCCCCACGGTGAGGGCAAACAGGAGAGGCACGGCCAGGTTGTACGCAATCTCCGGCAGGATGCCCGTGGCCTTCACCAGGGTAGCCACGATGAACTGGCCGAAATAGTAATAGTTGAGGTAGCCGCCGGCGAACCAGGGATCGTAGGGAGGCACCGTGGAGGAACGCACCACGGCAGTGAGGTACGCGAGGTCCATGGGCTTCTCGCCGCCGCGAAAGGGATGCCACAGGTCGGGGTTTGCCCAGCGCACCAGGAGGAAGGCGGCGAAGGCGGCCAGGAACAGGGCCTCCTGGAAGAGCAGGCCCCGCCACCGCGCTCGCAGGAAGCGCTGGGCCTCGCCGCTGTTTCGCGCCAGGATGAAGGCGCTGGCCGCCGCCACCGCCAGCAGGCCCAGAAAGATGGAGGGGCGCCCAAAGGGGAGCAGCTTCAACGCAGCGAGAAGCCAGGGGATGTAGGCCAGCAGGAGCAACGCCAGGGCCTTCGCCAGGAGGTAGCCGCGATCGTGCAATCCCCGGAAGACGGCGAAGGCCAGGGGCCAGGCCGCCAGGAAGGCTGTCTCCACCAGGAGGAGCCACGCCAGCACCGGCAAGCGGTTTGCCCACGCCTCCTCGCGCACGATGCCCGTCCACGTGCCGCCTGCCTGCTGGACCTGGCTTTCATGCGGTGTGAGGGCCAGGGGGTCGGCCTGCCCTCCGGTGACCAGCGCGCCCTGGTTGATGCGCGCCTGAATCTCGTTGGCCGAGAGGCGCCCGGTGTTGCGGAACACCAGCACCAGCGGGTGGTCATAATCTATGACGTTCTCATCGGCGTACCCCAGGTCCAGCACCAGCCCGCCGGGGGTGAAGCGCTCCAGTCCGGCCGGACGGGCCACCCCTGCGCGGGAGAAGGGGTCGTCGGCAAAGGTGACGCCCAGCAGGTGCGGGTACGACGCGAAGGCGTGGTCCAGCTCGTACCCCAGCGCGCCGCCGAACAACAGCCGGTAGTAGGAGGCGCTGTAGGGGTAGCGGTCAGGCTGGCGCGTGATCGAGCCGTAGGTCCGGTTGCTGTAGAAGACCAGGTAGTCCCCGCTTGACAGAGCGCTACTCAACTGCTGGAGCTTGGGAAGGGTATCCGACTCGTACATGGGGAGCTGCTGCACGCGGTACCCCCC
>JACQUH010000224.1 GCA_016210375.1 Chloroflexota bacterium | reverse complement strand
TCTCCTCCCAGGAGAGGGGAACCACAGGTGGAGAGGTCGGGTCTCACTGGCAACGTATTTGTGCAATGACCATAAGGGGCGGCTTCAAGCCGCAGCCTTCAGGCTGCGGTGGAAAAAGCCATTTTGAGATGGCTTCTTACTCCCCCTTCCCGCACGGGAAGGGAGAAGATTGGTTTGTATCAGTGTGATGCGGCCCTGCCGCATCACACTGATCCCCCTGGGAGTTGGGGCGAGTCGGCGACTCGCCCCAACGGGGGCTAGATCAGACGCCTCACCGGCAGGGCCACCCTTTTCATGCTTCCTGGCATTGGACGCCACGGTGGGCCATCCTGAGGGGCGAAGCCACCAATAGCCCCTCCCGGCCGCTCCTGTGGCTACACCGTCTTGAGGTACTGCTCCACGAAGCTGACTACCATGCCGCCCTGGCCCACGGCGGTGGCGATGCGGCTGATGGTGCCGTGGCGCACGTCGCCCGCGGCGAAGATGCCCGGCACGCTGGTCTCCAACAAGTAGGGGTCCCGCTGGAGGGTCCATCCCTTGGGGCGGCGGCCATCCGTGGCCAGGTCCTCGCCCGTAAGAACAAACCCGTCCTCGGTGCGCTCCACCAGGCCCGCCACGAAGTCGGTATGGGGCTTGGAGCCGATGAAGATGAACATGGCGGCGGCGGGGAGGGTCGCGGTCTCCCCCTGCTCACTTTTCCTGACTGTGATGGACTCCAGGTGGCGCGTTCCGTGGACAGCGGCGACCTCCGTGTTGAAGCACACCTCAATGTTCTCGGTGGCGTGGATCTGGTCCCGAAGGTACTTGGACTGGTCCAGCCAGGCGCGGCGGACAACCAGAGTGACCTTGCTGGCATAGCGAGCCAGGAACAGGGCCCCCTGGCCTGCGGAGTTGGCTCCGCCCACCACGAAGACGGGCTGCCCGCGGTAGCGAGCCGCCTCGCTGACCGCAGCGCCGTAGTAGACGCCCGCGCCGGTAAGAGGCTCTATGCCGGGGAGGTCCAGCTTGCTCGCCAGCAGGCCCGTGGCGATGAGCAGGGCGTGGCAGCTCAGCTCGCTGCCATCCGAAAGGGTAACGTAGCGGTAGCTGCCCTCCACGCGGACGCCAGTGGCCTCCACGCCGGTGAGAATCTCGGTGCCAAAACGCCTGGCCTGGGTGGTGGCCCGGCGCGCCAACTCCCCGCCTGTGACGCCCCGGGGGAAGCCAAGGTAGTTCTCAATAAAGGAGCTCGTGCCCGCCTGGCCACCAGTGGCATACCGCTCCACCAGGGCGATGCGCATGCCCTCGGAGGAGCCGTAGACGGCGGTGGCCAGCCCCGCCGGGCCTCCGCCAATGACGATGAGGTCATAGAAGGGCTGGGTGGCCCGGGTTTCCAGGCCAACCTTCCCGGCCAGGGTGTGCGTATCGGGGGCCAGCAATGCAGCGCCGTCGGGGAAGAAGACCACGGGCAGGTGGGACTGGTCCCTGTCCACGGCCTCCACCAATGCCCGTGCCTGGCTGTCTTTTTCAATGTCCAGCCACTGGTAGGGGATGTGGTTCAGGGAGAGGAAGTCCCGCACGGCATGGGAGGCGGCAGACCAGAGTGTGCCGGCCACTCGGATGCCGTCGTACGGCAGTTGCACTGTGTGGGTCCACTCGCTCAGGAGATCGTCCAGCGCGGGGTAGAGGCGCTGCTCTGGCGGGTCCCAGGGCTTCATTAGGTAGTAGTCCAGGCCGATGGTGTTGATGCTGGCGATGGCCGCCTCGGTGTCGGCGTAGGCGGTCAGCAGGGCCTTCCTGGCCTCGGGGTACAGCTTGCGGGCCTCGGTCAGGAACTCGGTGCCGCTCATGGCCGGCATGCGCTGGTCGGCCAGGAAGAGCGCCAGGGGCGCGCCGCGCACCTTCAGCTCCTTGGCCGCCTCCAGGGCCTCGGCGCCAGAGCTTGCCTTGACGATGCGGTACTCGCTCCGGTAGTGGCGGCGCAGGTCGCGCTCCACCGCGTTCAGGACCTGAGGCTCGTCGTCTACAATCAGGATCACAGGACTTGGCATAGGTGGAACCTCTGTGGTTAACTCATTTACTGAGCCAGCATTCCCATGGCGTGGTCAAGGAACCTTGCACGCAGCGCCCCGTCCTGGAACAAGGCTGCGATCTCCTGGATGCCGCCCTGAGCCTTGCGCCTCACGACCTCCGCCTCCTCCTGACGATCGGAGCTAGCGAGCAGGCGGGCAATATCGGCTCCCACCTGCCAGGCCATGGGTCGCATACCCATCTCTAAGGCCAGGCCTTCCGCATCGGCATAGCGCTCAAGCGCCAGCCGGGTGTCACCCCTGGCTTTGGCAACGTGCCCTTCTCCCCGGGCGATGAGGGGGTAATAGAGGCGCATTGTCCTCTCCTCGGCAAAAGCGCGCGCCTCCCCGGCGAGGCGAGAGGCGTCGTCCAGGTCTCCGCGCGCCGCTGACGCCAGGGCCGCACCCACAAGGGCCGCTGGGCGCACCAGATATCTGAAGGTAGATGTTCCGGTGAGTGTTTTCTTGAACAGCTCGTTGGCGTGATTTGCCTGGCCCCGGGCGAGGGCCCAGAAGCCCATATCTGTCCAACTTTGCGCCGCCAGGACCAGGCCAAATGGGTTGTCCATAATGTTGAGGGCCTGAGAGTGATGCTCTTCCGCCTGCTCCTGGTCCTTATCGCTGAGCTCCAGGTAGAGGGAGCCTAATGCGCAGAGGGCGCCTGCCTCCACAAAAAGAAATCCGGAGGCGCGAGCACAGCCAATAGAGCGTCGCTGCCAGGCCATGGCGTCCTCATATCTGCCCTGGAGGCGAGCTATAAGGCCCAAGATGAACGCTCCGACGCTCTCGCAATCCTCCGCGCCGATTTGGCTGGACAGGTCCGTACCCCTTTGGACCTCCTGCCGGGCAATCTCCAAATCTCCCAGGCGCAGATGATACCAGGGAATGGGCATCAACAACGGCCAGGTCATGTAAGAACGGTTCCCTGCCTTCTCCGCCGCGGCCAGGGCATCCAGGGCCTGTTGCCTGGCCTCGTCAAAATGGGTCAAATAGGTCAAGCTATTTGCGCAATGGGCCATACCAAAGAGCCCGAGCTCCATCGCGTCCGGCCGTTTTCCGATCTGGATGGCCCTTCTCTGATGGACGAGGGCTCCATCAATGTCTCCGGAGAGGGTCCGAAGCGCACAGTAGCTCCCATGCAGCTCTGTGAGGCCAGGCAGGTCCTGAGCGATCAACGCCAGACGCTCTGCCTCCCTGAGGTGCTCAAAGGCCTCTGGGAACTGGCCCCGCATTAAGCCCGTGACCCGGCCAAGCTTGTTGAGTGCTGAGACCTTCATAGGGAGATTGTCATAGGTGTCTGCCACGTGGATCATTTTGTGGAAGGTATCCACGGCGCCGGGAACATCAAAGGAAAGGGCCAGAGCGCCCCCGACGCCTTCGTAGGCGCGCCGCGCCAGGGACACATCCCGCACCGATTCCAGAATCTCTACCGCTTTTCTGAAGAAGCTGAGGGCTTCCTTCAGAGAGCAGGCGAATGCGGCATGCTCCCCAGCCTGAACAAGATGGGGCAGAGCCCGCGCCTCATCTCGCGCCTCCAGGAAGTGCTGTGCGATCTCGCCAGCGCTGCCGGAAGCTGTCCGCTCCATATACTCCGCGGTCCTGCGGTGGAGCTCTCGGCGAGTGCTCATCAGCAGGGAGGCGTAGGCCGCCTCCTGGGTGAGGACGTGTTTGAAGATGAACACCCGCTGAGGAAGGCGGCTCTTCTCGCGAAGCAACTCCCGTCGCTGCAGGTCGGCCAGCGCCCCTTCCATGGAGCCATTGAGTTTGGAGATAGCCGCTAGTGCATCCAACGAAAACTCGCGGCCAATCACCGAGGCTGTCTGTACGACCTGTCTAGATGCCTCGTCCAACCTGTCCAAGCGGGACTGGATCACGCCGACCAGCGTGCTGGGCACGGCGATGGTCTCAATCTCTCTTGTAGCCCGCCAGTGAGAGTTTTCCAGGACCACCAGGTGGGCGTCCAATAGAGAGCGGATCACCTCCTCAACAAAGAAGGGGTTTCCCTCAGCCTTGGTCAGTATCAGGTTGCGCACCCGTTCCGGCAGGTCTTCAATGTGAAGGAGGTTGCCCACAAGAGCGCGGCTATCCCTTTCGGTCAATGGCTCCAGGAGCAGGGAGGTGTAGCGGTGCGGGTAATCCCTGGCGGCCACTTCGTGAAAGCGCCAGGAAGCCTCTTGACGCCAGGGGCGAAAAACGCCGATAAGCATCAGGGGGACGCGGTCGGCAAGGGGCATAAGCTGTTGGAGCAGGTCCAGGGAAACTGGGTCAGCCCAGTGGAGGTCTTCAAACACCAGGACCAATGGCCTGGCCGCCACAACGCGCTCCAGGTATTGCAACACCGCCTTGATGACCCTCTCGCGCACCTGCGGGGGCTGGAGGTAGCGGACCCGCTCGGATGCCTCACCGGCGAGCTGTATTCCCAGCATCGTGGCAATGAAGGGAGCTATCTCCATGACGCCCTCAGGGACGGCTTGGGCTACCAGGGCCATAACCCTGGCGCATTTCTCTGCATCTGTCTCCCTCTGACGAAGATCAAAGAAACTGGTCAGCAAGCCGACGAAAGGGGTGTACGGCATAGACGATTGGTAGGAAAGGGAGCGCCCCTCAAACCATGCAAGATGGCGAGCCTCAACGGTTGCCACGTCCAACCCGTCGCTGTGCTCTCGTAGAGCGCCCTCGGCGACCAGAGCGTGGCGAAGCTCGGCCACAAGCCGAGATTTGCCCAGGCCCGCCTCGCCCATCACCGATATGATCTGGCCACGCCCCTGGAGAAGCTCCGCGACAGCCCCACGGAGCATACCCATCTCATGGTCGCGTCCAACCAGGGGAGAGCGCAGGCCTTCAATGCCCCGCAGCGGACCCGGTTGGCTTCTGGGTCTGAGCACCCGGTAGGTATGCACCGGCTCCTGCTTGCCCTTCACCTCCACCATGCCCAGGTCCTGGGTGTCAAAGAGGGGCGCAACGAAGCGGTAGGTGTTGTCCGCGATCTGCACCGTCCCGGGCTGGGCCGTCTGCTCCATGCGGGCCGCCAGGTTCACGGCGTCGCCCATGGCGGTGTACTCCAGGCGCAGGTCGGAGCCGACCTCCCCCACGACCACCAGGCCGGTGTTGATGCCGACGCGCACATCAAAGTCCACGCCCCACCGCCTCTTCGCCGTCTCTCGGAAGGGGCGGATGCCCTCCAGAACCTCCAGGCCGGCCAGGACGGCGCGCTGTGGGTCATCCTCATGGGCAATGGGAGCGCCGAAGAAGGCCAGGATGGCGTCACCCATCAGTCGGGCCAGGGTGCCTTCGTACCGGTACACTGGGGCGATGAGGCACTCAAAGGCGCCCTTCATGACCTCCGCCCACTCCTCAGGGTCCATGGTGGAGGCGGCGGCGGTGGAGCCTTTCACATCGCAGAAGAGCATGGTCACGATGCGGCGTTCTCCCAGCATGCCGCCGTGGGCGCGGGCGTAGTCCAGCTTGGCGAGCAGCTCTGGCGGGATGTACTGGTGGAGCCCCGGCTCGTGGCTGGGCAGCGTGGGAGACGGCGGCTGGGACGCTGGCCCAGAGTGGAGGGCATGGCCGCACTGGGGGCAGAAGCGAGCCTGGGGGGGAAGGGGTGCGGAGCAACTTGGACAGGCCAGGGACAGGGGTGCACCGCAGTTGGTGCAAAACCTTGCCCCCGGAGGATTGGCAGCCTGGCACTTCGCGCAGCTCATGGCCCTTCTCCTGCCCAGCGGGGAAATCGTTGCACACCAGCTCCTGGTCCCGTGGCCATAGTTCAGAGTCACCAACCCTGATGTAGCGGCACCAATTATAGCACAGGGAATCTCCCCCGGTTGTTTGCCTGGCACAGGCTGCAGATCATACCACCATGTCCTCAAAGGCGGGGCGCAGGTCTATCCCAAGCCGACTGGCCTCCTGCCCCAGCTCCTTGAGCAACTCTTCCTGGTACCCGACCCCCAGGTGCACTGGCACAATCCGGGGCAGCCGCAGTCCACGCTCCAGCGCCTGGCCTAGTTGCTGGCCCAGGAGGGCTGGGGTGAGGTGGCCCGACATCTTGGCCCTTGGCTCCAGCCGGTTGGGAAAGGTCACGTCTACGAAGAGCACTTGGAGCGAAGCCTCCTTTTGCAGGAAGGGCAGGAGGTCGCCGTCGGTGTCGCCCGTGAAACCCATAGCAACGCCATTCCCGGACTTCACGATGTACCCCACGGCAGGCACAGGATGATGGGCGGGCACCGCCTCAACGGTGTAGCCCAGCACCTGAAATGGGGCTGAAGGCTGCACCGAGTGCAGCCGGTACTTGGGAGCGGCGCCATTGAGGCTTTGGGTGAAGTCCGGATACAAACGGCCATCCAGAAGGTGCTCCTTCACGCTTTCCAGGGTCTCCGGAAGGCCGTACACATCCGTGGGGCAAGAACATTCAAAGGTGGCCAACCCAAGGGTGGGCAGGTCTCGGCAGTGGTCAAAGTGGGCGTGAGTCAAAAGCAGAGCGTGGATTCCGCAGCACTCTTCTGGGCCTAGCGCCGAGGCCAGACTGCCGGCGTCTATCCCCATTACACCATCTATGAGGAAACACGTGTGCCGAGTGGCGGGGGTCTCCATGTTGTGTGCACCTACGACGCGGACTGCCATTGATCCCTCCGGGAAAAATAAGACTCACGGTTCTTGAGTCTGGGAAGGAGATGCGAGACCCCCCTATGGCGCCTGCTGGCCCAGGGGTTCTGTCTGCCCTGGCGTGCCCTGTTCTCCCCCGACTGATGGTTATTGACGAAATAACCTGCCAATTTGGTTCCGACCTAACCCCCTTCTGGCTCCCCCTTCCCGCACGGGAAGGGGGAGAAGATTGGTTTGAATCGGTGTGATGCGGCTCTGCCGCATCACACCGATTCCTCAAAACGTCGTCCCCCTCTCCG
>JACQUH010000024.1 GCA_016210375.1 Chloroflexota bacterium | reverse complement strand
GGGCTGAAGCTGGAATTCGAGAATTCCATCGTCTTCGCCACGGCAGCCCAGGTCACCGCCAACGAATGGCTGTTGACGCAACAGATGCTAAAGGCGGTCGGGATCGACTTCCAGTGGATCGACCCGCCCGACGTACGCACCCATGCCATTAAGGTGCTGAGCTATCAGAAGTTCTCCCGCCCCTATCAGTACGGGGTTGCGCCCGTCGGGTCACGATCGGACCTGTGGATATACAACACCTACAAGTGCAAGGGGCAGGCCAACTACGGCGGCCTCTGTGATGCCGACCTGGATAAGCTGGTCGAGAAGGTAAGCTCTCTGCCTAGACCCAGCGCCGAGCGTGCCGCCGTCGCCAAGCAGGTCGAGGAGTGGTTCTGGGAGAACGTTCCTTGGGTCCCTCTCACCGAGACCTGGCGACTGGGCTGGCGGCAGCCGTGGATAACCAACGTGAGCACGACCAGCGACGCAACCCAATTCTACGCTGGTGCGGGCGCAGACAAGGCCTGGGTCGATTGCGCCAAGGCGCAGAAGTACAGCATGCCGGCCGAACGTCGGCCTGCGGCTTGCAAGTGACCGAAAGCGGGAGGCCGGGTGATCAACACCCGGCCTCCCCTTCAGACTGCAAGCCCCCCGGCTGCCGTTGGATTTCTCCACGCATATCTTAATCCACTGCACAGTGCAAAGATAGGCGGGGACAAAACCATGGGCGGGAAGGTCCAGCACATTTCACCCAGGATAGGAGGCCTTTATGTTTCTCGATGGGAAAGTAGGAGTCGTGACCGGTTCTGCCATGGGTCTCGGAAAGGCCATCGCCATAGCCCTAGCGCAAGAGGGGGCGGATGTGGCCTGCCTGGACATCCGCGCTGCGGAGAACATGGAGACGGCGCAGGAAATCCGCAAGCTCGGCCGCCGGGCGGTGGATCTCTCGTGTGACGTGGCGGACAAGAATGATGTGCGCCGGGCCATCAACCACGTTATGAGGGAGTTCGGCCGTGTGGATGTCCTCATCAACAACGCGGGCGTCTACGTACTCTCGCCTATGGTAGGCGCCGATTTTGATCGGATAACGGATGACTACGACCGACTGTTCGCAGTCAATACCAAGGGTACCTTTCTCTGCACCCTGGCGGTGGTGCCCATTATGCTGAAGCAAGGCCGAGGGGAGATCATCAATGTCGTCACCAACCATGTGAAGCGGGAGCGGTATCACGCCGAGAGTCGTGGCCACATCTACGATGCCACCAAGTGGGCGCAATTGAGCCTCAATGAGACCTGGGCTGCGGAGCTGAAGCAGCACAGCATCCGCGTCAACGGCCTCTGCCCCGCTGCTACCGATACGGCGATGCTGCGCTCTGTAATGCCGAACCCTTCACCGGAGGTCCTGGCCAATTGGATGAAGCCGGCGGATGTGGCCCTGGCGGTCATCAACATCCTCAAGCAAGGTCCGGATGGACCGGCGGGCGAGTCCTACCTCATCGTGACCCGGAAGGATGCCGAGAAGCTGGCCGGCAAGCTGGCGCCCGCTTAAACACTGGATCACGAATGGTGGCATTGACCCACGAGGGCGAGAAGCCAACGCAAAGTAAAGCTGTGATGCGTGCGGAGCGGGCACGGTCCGGCAAAGGAGCAGCATATGCGTTTAAGAGATAGGGTTGCCATCGTGACCGGCGGCGGGAGCGGCATCGGTAAGGCCATCAGCCTGGGCCTGGCGAAGGACGGGGCGAACGTCGTGCTAGCCGGGCGCAGGCGGGAGCGGCTGGAGCAGACGGCCCAGGAGATCCGGGCCCTGGGGCAGAGGGCCCTGGCCGTCCCCACCGACGTGCGCCAGTTGGAGCAGGTCGAGGACATGGTGCAGAAGGCGAAGCAGGAGTTCGGGCGGATCGACATCCTGGTCAATAACGCCACCGCCCAGCACCCCGCCTCCTTCCTCGACATCTCCGAGGAGGAGTGGTTCGACACCATGAATGTCGTCATTCATGGCACGTGGCGCTGCTGGCAGGCCGTGAGCAAGGTTATGATCCCCCAGAAGAGCGGCAGCGTGATCAACATCATATGCCTTCATGCCCAGATGGGCTTCCCCTGGGTGCACCTGGGCACGGCCAAGAGCTTCCAGGTGAGCTACACGAAGGGGCTGGCCGGCGAGGTGGCGCCGCACGGCATCCGTGTCAACGCGGTAGCGCCCGGTCTGGTCGCGACCGAGGGGATGCTGGCCGCCTCGGACGCCAACGCCTTCAACGAGCTGGTCAAGGGGCCGCTGGGGCGGGCCTGCGAGCCGGAGGATGTGGCCTCCGCCGTCTGCTTCCTCGCCTCCGACGAGGCCGCCTATATAACCGGGGCGATAATCACCGTCGACGGGGGAGCAAGCGCCCTCATCCGGGGAGGGCGCCGCATAATGCGGCGCGCCTGATGCGGCCCATTTTATGGTAAGTAACGGAGAAGATAGATGATTGAACAGGACGAGATGCTGCACAAGGCCAGCCCGCTGGCCGGCAATCGCATGTACAACGACCGCATCTGCCTGATGGTGGTGGACAGGCAGGCCAACGTCTTCGGCGTGAACCAGATCCAGGCCAGCACGAACCGCGGCTTCGCCCGCTTCCGGGCCGCCTACTCGGTAGGCGGTACGAAGCTCTCCTACGCCAACCGCACGGCCATCGCCGGCGAGCCCGCCTTCGAGAAGCTCTCCGATGGCCACATGACCTACCAGGTGGTGGAGCCCCTCAAGGAGGTCCGGGTGAGCCTCGACGGCCCCGAGTTCTGCTTCGACCTCGCCTACAAGGGGCGCTTCGAGGCCTTCGACTACGCCAACAGCTTGGAGGGCAACCCGCTGGGCGGCCCGCAGCACACCGGCGGACACTACGAGCAGTCGGCCACCTGCAAGGGCGAGTTCGAGGTCAAGTCTGGTCCCAAGAAGGGCCGCCATGCCATAGATTGCCTGGCCGTTCGCAGCCACACCTGGGACGTGCGCTTCAGCGACAAGGCGGTCTGGGATCTGGCCCCCGGCGAGTACAACTGGATGCTGATCTCCCTCCCCGAGCGCCAGCTTAGCCTCTATGTGGCCACCGGGGAGGCCGCCCAACAGGGCCGGCTGCACGAGGGCGGCTACAACGCCACACCCAGGGGGCGTCGCATCTGGCGTCGGACTCGCGTGAACGTGGACTTCGCCGCCGGGCCTCAGGTCTCCGGCTTCGACGCCACGCTCACCCAGATCAACCGCGACGTCTTCCGCGTGCGCTCCAAGCGGCGGCACGACCAGGTCCACCTGCCGATGTACGGCGAGAGCGACCAGGAGGCCTTCCTGAACTGCTACTACGACTTCTTCGATGCCGAGCTGGAGGACACGGGCGAGCAGGGCTGTGGGGTCTTCGAGCACGCCTACTTCCCCTAGGCCGAGCGAAAAGGATAAACAAGGAGAGCGGCAATGCGCGTGAAGGATAAGGTCATCATCATTACGGGCGGCGGGTCTGGTGCCGGCAAGGCATATGCCATCGGGCTGGCCAAGGAGGGGGCCAAGGTGGTCGTCTGCGGGCGGCGGCTCCCCCGCCTGCAGGAGACCATCGACGAGCTCAAGAGTGCCGGCGGCGAGGGACTGGCCGTGCAGACGGACGTCTCGGAGCGGCCGGAGGTCGAGCGCATGGTGCAGGCCACGCTGGAGGAGTACGGTCGCATCGACTGCCTCATCAATAGCGCGGTCCTGCTGGGTGGGTCGGGGCTGGATGAGGACCGCTGGATCTACAACTTCGAGGTCGGCATCGACGGCAAGTTCCGCTGCGCCCAGGCGGTGGCCAGGGTCATGGTCAAGCAGGGCACCGGGGGCTCCATCATCAACATCGGGTCGATAGCCAGCTTCGTGGGCTTCGGGGGCGGGGCCTACACCAACATCGAGGGCACCATCATGGGCATGACGCGCTGCATGGCGCTGGAGCTGGCGCCCCACAAGATCAGGGTGAACCTGCTGGCCATGGGCGCGGCCCACACCGACACCATGGAGGAGCTGTCGGGCGGCAGGCAAAACCTGGCCAATGCCTGGGCCGACCTACCCCTGGGGAGAGCCGCGACCACCGATGACACGCTGCCCCTGGCCGTCTACTTCTGCTCGGACGAGTCGGAGTATGTGACGGGGCAGGCCATCATCGCCGATGGCGGCGGCAGCCACACCTTCTGGCCGGGCGGTGCCAACTTCGTGCTCTCCGCCTTCCAGGCAACACCTAGGGCCTGAGCCTGGGTTGTTGACTTCATGCTCTGCGCTCATAGAGTGCAGCCAACTCTAATAGGAGAACAATAGCACTAACTCAAGGAGGAGAACCATGGGAAAGGCAATTCTTCTGGTTGTCACTAATTGCACCGACCCGTCCAAGGAGAAGGAGTTCAACGACTGGTACACCTACATGCACGGCGAAGATGTTCTGAAGACGCCGGGCTTCAAGCTGTTGAGGCGCTACAAGGGCTCCGCCATACCAGCCATGCCGGGCCGCGAGGCTCCTGGCGAGTACGTGGCCGTTTGGGAGATCGAGAGCGACAACCTGGCCGAGACGATGACGGCCCTAACGCAGCAGATGAGACAACCGGGAAACCGGCCAACTCCGCCGTACCTGGAGGTCAAGGTCTTCAAGACCTTCGAGCAGGTGGGCCAATATCCGGCATAGCCAGGCCAACCGGGTCCCACTGCGACAAAGTGCAAACAGGGCACACGGTTTTCCGTATGCCCTGTAAACAAGCGAAAACGCCCAAGGGCTACTTGGGCGAATGAATAATGGTGGAGACGGGGGAGCCTCCACCGCTACCTACCTCAACTAGCGCACAGCCTACTCTACAAGTGGGGCGGGATACCAGTCATCCTTACCTAGGTCCCCTTAAGGG
>JACQUH010000220.1 GCA_016210375.1 Chloroflexota bacterium | reverse complement strand
GCCAGAGGGGGTTAGGATATTTGGTTCAATAACCATCAGGGGGCGGTGCCAAAGGGAGTTCTGAGATAGTTACTTAGTCCATGGCCAAAAAGCTGGAGCATGATGCCGCCCCCTTGAAGGGGCGGTACGCAAGCGTTTTGAGATAGTTACTCGGCATCCGTTTCCTTCAGGGCCAGGTTTCGCTCAGCCCTTTCTTTGGGGCCAACCCGCGTGCCGTCCCGCAAATGTGGCGACGAAGGTCGTGAGAAGAGCAGCCCTATCCCGCGGGCCCAGGAATGTGGCCAGACATCTGGCCCTCCAGGATAGCAACCGCTGCCTCCAACTGGCGGTCCCGGACCTGCACCCGTAGCTCCCCCTGGACCTGGGAGATAACCCGTTCGTTAAATACCTGGTGGTCTGGCTCAAGGCCTTCGCCCTCTATCAGCCGGCCGTTCGGTGTGTACCAGAGTGCTGCTGTCAAGTAGAGGCCAGAGCCGTCCGCCAGCTTACGCAGCTCGTTGACGCTGCCTTTCCCGAAGGTCCTGGTACCGATGAACCATGCGCGCTTGTGGTCCTGGAGGGCGCCTATCAGCACTTCTCCACCGCTGGCGGTCCCCGCGTTGCCCAGGACGACCATGGGCATCTCCACCTTAAGAGCACTGCGGGCCACAGGAAAGTCCTTGCGGTTGCCGTGGGCGTCTATATGGTAGAGCACAAGCCCTTCGGTCAGGAACTGGCTGGCCACCCCCGTGGTGGAGCTGAGCAGGCCGCCGGGGTTGCCTCTCAGATCCAGGACCAGACCTTTGTACCCGTTGGTCTGGATAGCCTCCAGGGCCTCCTGGACCTCATTACCAGTCTTGTCCAAGAACTCGGTAATCTGAAGAATGGCGAAGTCGTCGGTCAGCCCTTCCCAGAGGGCCGAGGGCTGTTCCACCAGGTCTCGGACCACGGTCACCGAGCGAGGGGTCTCTTCGCCCGGGCGCAGCACCAGGAGGTCCACGGCAGTGCCCTTGGGGCCTCGGATCATGAGCACGGCCTCTGTAACGCTCAGCCCCGTGAGCGTTTTGCCGTCGGACTCAAGGAGGACGTCCCCCTCCAAGACGCCGGCCCTCTGGGCAGGCGTGTTGGGAATAAGGCCCACGATGGTGAGCTTCCCGTCCCGCAGGTCCACCCAGGCCCCGATGCCTTCAAAGTTGGAGTGGAGGTTGGCCTCCTCCAGGGTGTAGCGGCTGGGTTCCAGGTAGGCCGTGTAGGGGTTGCCCAGGCCAGAGAGCATACCCCGGATGGCTCCCTGCTGAAGCTGCTCCTGGGTGACGTTCGCCTTGGTTTCCTTGGCTTGCCGGGAGATGATGCGCCACGCCTTCCATACTCCCCCCAGGTTGGGTGCATCCACGTTATAAGCGTCGGGGGGCAGAAAGGAGGTGTCCTCTGCACCGAGGGTATCCAGCATCCCCTGGATCGCGCCCTCGGCCAACTTGTGCTGATCCGCCGCTTCCTTACCGCCATAGTCGGAGCTCACAGCCTGGTACACCTCCCAGAGGGTGGCCATCTCCCCTGGCACCTGGCGCTCCTGCCAGCGCTCCTGGACCTGGTCCGCCAGGGTGCAGGAGACCGAGAACAGGAGAACGAGGGCGAGGAGGGCACTCCAGGACCATGGTCTGGAGAGAGAGCGGGCTGAAGGGTCTTTTCCTCTGAGCGTGCGCACAGCAGTCCTATTGTAGCACGGGTAGGTACGGGGGCTGGCTGTCGGTTGGACGGCGCGGTTCTGTTTGCTCGTGCGTGGTATTCAATCCCCCCGACTAATGGTCATTGACAAAATAACCTGCCAATTGGGTTCCGACCTAACCTCCTCTGGCTCCCCCTTCCCGCACGGGAAGGGGGAGGGGAGAAGAAAGGTTTGAATCGGTGTGATGCGGCCTTGCCGCCTCACCCCGATTGGTCAGAATATCGTCCCTCTCCTCCCCGGGGCTTTGCACCAAAAGTCAGGACGGTGCAGGAAACCATGGGTTTACTGCCAAGGTCTGGGGTGTCCCCAGATTCAAACTCCCCTCTCCTGCAGGAGGGGAGACACAGAGGGTGAGGTCAAAGGACTCTTGGAACAACGCCCCGCCACGGGAAGGGGGAAGTAAGCAGAGGCATCTGGGGCACGATCATACCGTGCCCCAGATGCCTCTGCTGCCTCATCAGCGGTTCCGCTCTGGCCACAGAGCGGTCCTAAGCCAGCGCGTTCTCCAGCCGCTTCTTGAGCACCGCCTTGGGTACGGCGCCGATGACCTGGTCCACCGGCTTGCCGTTCCTGAACACCAGCAGCGTCGGGATGCTGCGTATGCCAAACTTCAGCGAGACCTCTGGATTGGAGTCCACGTCCACCTTGGTGAACGTTACCTTCCCGTCGTACTCCCTGGCCAGCTCGTCCACCATGGGCG
>JACQUH010000219.1 GCA_016210375.1 Chloroflexota bacterium | reverse complement strand
CCGCTGTGGTTCTGACCTCTCCCCCTGTGGTCCCCCTCTCCCTTTGGGAGAGGGGGACGATAGACTAAGGAATGAATGTGATGCGGCTTTGTCGCATCACATTCATCCAACCGTATCTTCTCCCCCTTCCCGTGCGGGAAGGGGGAGCCAGAGGGGGTTAGGTTATCAGGTCAACCACCATAAGGGGGGCGGCATCATGCCTCAGCCTTCAGGCTGAGGTGTAAGAGCCCTCTTGAGATAGCAAACGTAAATATCTTGGCACGGCTCCGCCGTGCCAAGATATTCACAACAGTACCATCTCCCTCTCCGCACGGAGAGGGAGATACAAAGGGAGAGGTCAGACTAGACCCTTTCCCCCAATGGGAAAGGGGAGAAGATGGCTCATGTCATTCTATTTGGCTAATGATCTTCAGAGAGTGGTATCAGGAAGGGTCTTAGCGAGTCTCTACACACCTAATTCCCGTCCCGAGGCAAGCAGTATGCAGCGCTATCTGTGTGTCCACGGACACTTTTACCAGCCACCCAGGGAGGACCCCTGGCTGGAGGCGGTACTCGTGGAGGACTCTGCCTACCCCTACCATGACTGGAACGAGCGCGTCACCGCGGAGTGCTATTCCCCTAACGCCGCAGCCCGCCTTCTGGACGGCCAGGGCCGTATAGAGCGCATCGTGAATAGCTACGCCAGGATCAGCTTTGACTTTGGCCCGACGCTCCTGGCATGGTTGGAGCGGGCCGCGCCGGAGGTGTACCAGGCGGTGCTGGAAGGGGATAGGGAGAGCCAGCAGCGGTATGGCGGCCACGGCTCGGCCCTGGCTCACGCCTACAACCACGTCATCATGCCCCTGGCCAGCGGCAGGGACAAGCGCACCCAGGTGCTGTGGGGCATCCGGGACTTTGAGCGCCGGTTCCGCCGCCGGCCCGAGGGCATGTGGCTGCCGGAGACGGCGGTGGACCTGGCTACCCTGGAAGTGATGGCGGAGCAGGGCATCGCCTTTACCGTGCTGGAGCCAGCCCAGGCCGGGGCGGTGCGGTCCCTGGGAGGAGGCCCGTGGCAAGACGCAGGCGCAGGGAGGCTAAACACGTCTGGCCCGTACCTCCAGTGCCTGCCCTCGGGAAGGAGCATCGCTCTCTTTTTCTTCCACGGGCCGCTGTCCCAGGCCGTTGCCTTTGAGGGGTTGCTCCAGGATGGGGAGGCCCTGGCCCGGCGGCTCGTGGGCGCGTTTTCTTCGGAGCAAGAGGGGCCGCAACTGGTGCACATCGCCACGGACGGGGAGTCCTATGGCCACCACCACAAGTTTGGCGACATGGCCCTGGCCTATGCTCTGGACCACGTGGAGCAGGGGGGCTTGGCCCGGCTCACCAACTATGGCCAGTACTTGGCCCTTCATCCGGCAGTTTGGGAGGTGCGGATCAGAGAGGGTACGTCGTGGAGCTGCCCCCACGGCGTGGAGCGATGGCGCAGTGGTTGCGGCTGCAACACCGGCGCGTTCCCAGGCTGGAGCCAGGCCTGGCGGGCCCCCCTGCGTGAAGCCCTGGACTGGCTCCAAGATGCCGTGGAGGCAGGCTACGAGGCCGCGGCGGGAAGGCTGCTGCGGGACCCGTGGGCGGCCCGCGACGATTACATTGAGGTGGTGTTGGACAGGTCTCCGGAGAGCGTGGAGGCATTCCTGGCGCTGCACGCGCTTCAGTCCCTTACCCGGGAGGAGCGCGTCACCGCCCTGAAGCTGCTGGAGCTTCAGCGGCACGCCATGCTCATGTTCACGAGCTGCGGCTGGTTCTTTGACGACCCCTCGCGCCTGGAAACGGTCCAGGTGCTGCGGTACGCGGCCCGGGTCGTGCAGCTCGCCAGGGAGCTGTTTGGGCAGGACATGGAACCGGCCTTTCTGGAGCGCCTAGGAGCCGTGAAAAGCAACGTGCCGGAGCATGGTGACGGCGCCCGTATCTATCAGTGGTCTGTCAAACCCTCGGCGCTGAACTGGGATAGGGTTGCCGCCCACTTTGCCGTAAGCTCACTGCTTGACGGTCACGGCGCTGAGGCCCGACGCTACTGTTATACCTCTCGCTGGGAGGAGTACCGCGCCGTGGCCACGGGCGGCGCACGCCTGGCCATGGGCAGGGGCAGCTTCACCTCGGCAATCACCGAGGAGCGCGCCCGGCGGGACTTCGCCCTTCTGCTGCTGCCAGACCACCAGGTCAACGGCGTTGCAGGAAAGGTGCAGGGTGACTACCAGGCGGCCCAGCGGGAGATGGAAGCGGCGTTCCTGGGAGGCGACCTGCACCGGGTACATGCCCTGATGGAGGAGTGGTTTGACGGCGCTGCCTGCTCCCTGGCCAGCCTGTTCCCCGACGAGCGCCGGGCGGCCCTGCGGCAGGTCCTGGACGATCACGTGGGAGAGGCAGAGGCCTTTTACCGTGCCCTGCACCGGGAGCAGGCCCGGTCCGCCCGTCATCTGATAGGGTTGAAGACACCAGTACCCAGGGACTTCCAGCTACTGGCGGAGATGTACCTCAACATGGCCTTGCGCCGGGCGGCTGCGGCCCCAAGGGTTGGGCGTAAGGAGGTGGTGGGCCTGGTGCAGGACGCCATGGCCGTCGGCGCTGAGCTGGATACGGCGGGCCTGGGCTACTCCCTTGGGCAAAGGCTGAGGGAGGCGGTTGCGGGGCTGGACCTTGCCCAGACGGACCTGGCGCGGCTGGTGCTGGTAGAGGACATGGTCGCCCTTTCCCTGGAGCTACCGTTCCCTGTGTTCGTTGGGGATGCCCAGACCGCCTACTACCGCCTCCTCCACGGGCTGCCCCCTTCACTGACGGGAGTGGCCCAGGGTGGAGATCGCGTGGCTGCCGCCTGGGCAGCCCGCTTTCTTGACTTGGGCCGTCGCCTGGGGTTTGCGCTCTAGCAGGCTGTGGGAAAATTGGTAGAGATATCTGTGGCACGGCTTTGCCGTGCCACAGATATCTCTACTTTTTCTCCCCCTTCCCGCATCGGGAAAGGGAACCAAGGGGGTTAGGTCAATTAGTTCATGACCTGCAGGGTGTGGTACACCGTTCGCAATGCCATGGGCGCCCTGCTTGGGAACGCCGAGGCAAACAAGAGAGGAGGCCCCTGCCAGGGACCTCCTCTCTTGTTCTAACCACTTACGGACAAGGGCGGGCCTACGCGCCGCCCAGCTTTGTGGCCATGATCTCCCGCATCTCTTTTACGGTCTCCTGCTGCCACAGCGGGTAGCGGGCCGTTGTGCGGGTACGGACCTCCGCGCGGATGGCCTGGTCATCGGCGCCGGGCATCTCCTTACGCACCTGGGCGTCAATGGCCGCGCGGTCGGTATTGGCGAAGGCGGGGCGCTCAATGAAATGGCCGATGTAGCGATGGTCCTTGGTGTAGAACACCACGGTAGGGATGGACTGGAACTGCCCCTGGTTGAGGAACTCCTCCATGATGTCCAGGTGCTTGTCCCTGGGGAACACTCGCAGCTCCAGGCCTGTCGCTTCGGCCAGACGGGCCACCACCGGCAGGCCGCGGTAGACATCGGGGCACCAGTCCTCCGCCAGCGCTAGCATCTTGGCGGGCCCTCCGGGGCGCCCCATGGCCTTCTTTATGAGCTCCGCGTCTTCCTTCGCGATCTTGGCCGACTCGTAGTACTGGTCAAAGCGGTCCTTATTCACGTTGATCTGGGCACAAAACTCCTGGTAGGTGAGGCCCGAAGCGAACCTCTCCGGGGTCACCACGCTGGTCTTGCCTGTTGCCATAGCTCCTCCCTTTCTAGCTCGTTGGTACATCAGCGACTGGGCGGCCACGCCGCCTACTCAATGTGTCAGCCCATCTCCCCCTCAAACCCCACCACCACCCTGCCATCGGGGTGAAGCACGATGGGTACCGTGTCGGCATAGCGCAGCGCCTCATCCAGCCAGGCCTGGCTGGTGTCAACCCTGCGCTCTTCAAATTGGATGCCTTTGCCCGTCCATTCGGTGCGCAGGTCTTCGCAGGTGGGACAGGAGCTCAGGGTGTAGACAATAGGGGACGCCATCGCTGCCTCTCGCCGGCTCATAGATGGTAGGTAGTGTCGTCCTGAAAATACAGGGGCGCCGCCGTCTTGTCAAGGTTAATGGGCGGGCGTCCGTATTCAAGACGCCCCACGTTGCCCTGGGATGGGCCTCCGAGCAGGCGACCGGGCTTAGCAGGGCAGGGGAAGAGCCAGAGAGCCTGTGGCGGGCCAGTAAACATTCTGAGCGAAGGGGGATATGGTACTCTATAACTATCCATTCCTATGTTGTTCTGAGGTTTACTGAGCCAAACCATAATGCCTCTTGACAAAGGGAATATTTAGGAGTAGATTCTAAGTGTGCAGTTAGTTTAGGCTTTTCAATGGAGGGCCACAATGGCTAAGCTGGGAACGTATTCTTATCCAGACATCCGTTTTGGGGACGCCGTGGAAATCGCGGCAAGGATCCTGGGCAAGTTCAGCGGCGCGGTGACGGTCAAGGGCCTTGCCTGGGAGTTGGGCATGGCCGAGAACAGCGGCACGCTGTTCGCCAAGATTGCCGCGTTGCGCGACTTCGGTCTCGTAGAGGGAAGAGGGGAGTTGCGAGTCTCGGACCTGGCCCGGCGGATCTTGAATCCCGCAACTCCAGAGGAGCGCCGGGAGGCCAGCATCCAGGCATTTCAGCGTGTGGAGCTGCTGCGCGCCTTGTACGAGCGGTTTGAGGGCGAAGCCGCCGACGACACTGGCCTTCTGGAGGGCCTGGAGGAGATCACCAAGGCCCCAAGGGAAGAGATCGTGAGGAGGTTTACCTTGATCCAGAAGCATCTGGCCGATGCCGCCCGGGCGATGAAGCGGGCTGCCACCCAGGTGGAGGCGAGGGTCTCCGCCAGCAGGTCGCAGCCAGTAGCCGCTGCCGTCGTGGCTTCGGGCGGCGTGGAGGCCGCTGCCGATGGCACCGGGCTGTGCCTCATCGCCGGGGAGGCCAGGCTCACAGCGCCCTTGACCCTGGAGTACATTGATATGGCCATCAATCTGCTCCGGGCCATGCGCGTGGGGCTGGAGAGTGGCTCCAAGGACGGGGCTGTTTCCTAGCCATCGGTTTCAGAAAACGCTACGTTCGTGGGGGCGTCCCGACTTGTCGGGACGCCCCCACGAACTCTTTTCTTGGTGGGGAGAGGAAAGGGCAGGGGAGAGTTTATGAGCGTGAGCAGGAAAAAAGCCCAAGAATATGCTGAGAGGCTGATGTCACGGCCCAGCAGCGCCCTGGCTCTGGTGCTGCGGCGTACCACCTCCGGCGTCACCCTGCTCCACAAGGGGCGGGCCGTGACCCGCTGCTACAACACAAAGGTGGGCCAGGCCCAGGCCAGGGAGATGGCTGTGGCCTTGGGGGTGGAGTTGCCAGGCGTCGGAAGCTCGGTGGCGGCGACGGTGCCCAACGGGGCCTTCTATCGGGCCATCGCCATCTCCTCCTTGCCCCTGGACCTGCCCGAAGCACGCCTGCTCCTGGAGCGGTACCAGGAGGAGGCGGCCATGGCCCGCACCCAGGGCGAGGCCATGGAGACCTAGGGTGGATCCAACTTGGTGCAGCCTTCGATTCACTCCACACGCGTAGCCGTGAGTGAAGCGCCAATGCCGTCAATGACATGCTTGTTCCTGAGGTAGAAAAGGTCGTCCCCATCAACACCTGCTATCCTCATCGCTACTGCCAGCATTCGCGGCTTGAGTCGCCGGTTTAGCAAGGCGGCCGCCGCAGCGCCGGTGATGGCCCCAGCAATGGTGCCCGGTCCTGGTGCCAGAGATCCGGCGGCGACACCGAGGTTCACCAACACAGTTGTAACGCCAAAGCGAGACAATAGCATGATGGCCTTGAGGGCATGCATTCTCTGGCGGTCCTTGAGATCAACACCTTTGAAGTCCCTCTCCACGATGATGATGTCCCAGAGCAAGCGGATACCGAGGACTATTTCCCCAACGTAGGGAAGGATATCCCCCAGATCGTCAGGGACATCAATGCCGAAGTTTTGACCTAGTACCTCAAGGTTGTCCTGGACATCCTCTGTCAACTCCAGGTTGGAGACGGGTGTTTCAGACATCTGCTGAACCAACTCAGGGTGGGTTTCTGCTATTTCCTGATGGAGTTCCCGAGTCACGGTAAAGATAATGTTCTGTGGTGCCTCCCGGATTCTTTCAACAACCTCGGGCGCGTACGAAGCCCCGCCAACCTTGACCTGGACGAACAATTCTTGCCCTCCAGGCCCGACCCCGTGGATATCCCATTCTGGCTGTACAGGGCTCCCAGCCAGATCAAACCGGTATTCTGGGTATTCTTCCTCCAGGGAGGGTATCACGCGGAGTTCGGCGAGCGTCCCCTTCAATTTGCTCACAAAACCCGTAACGGCTTGCTCTCCCCGTTCCAGCATCTCCTGGTAATGCTCGTGGAGGCCGACCGTTGAGTTGGTGAACGAAGCCTCATACGCGTGTTGGAGGTCATCGGGGACATTTCTCGCCTCAAAGAGGCTGCGCAGTGTCGCTTCGCATCCTGCAGCCGCCTCAATGCTCCAGTGGTCCCACTCCATCTCCAGAAGACGACGTTTGAGGCCGGCAAAATCCATTGCTGCCATTGTTTCGTCTCTAGGCAGCCGCTCCAGGCTTGGTAACAGAAGGAGAGATTCCAGTGACATCGCTACGACAAGAGGGTCAGCGTGAGGCTCAAGATGGCGGCCCCCAAGGCCGCCGAGGCTATGGTCAACATGAGCTTCAGACGTCTTACATACCGTGCTTCAAAGGCAGCAATGACATCGCTCGCCGTCTGATGCTGCTCCACATGCTGGGTGAACAGTTCGTGGAGCTTCAGTACCTTTGGTATGAGCTCCTTGTTGATGTGGTCCTGGTTGAGGCGATCCTGCTCCTCCCAAGAATTTACTTTCTCGGTGATCTTCGCTTCAAAGGCAGCAATGACATCGCTCGCCGCTTGATGGTGCTCCACATGCTGGGTGAACAGTTCGTGGAGCTTGAGTACCCTTGGTATGAGCTCCTTGTTGATACGGTCCTGTTCCTCCCAGAACCTTACT
>JACQUH010000217.1 GCA_016210375.1 Chloroflexota bacterium | reverse complement strand
CTTCCCTGAAGGGAAGGGGGGAGAAGACTGGGGCGCAAGGCTTTGCGCCCCTGTGGTGGTAGGGCCGCCATACGTCTGCGCGAGGGCAAAGCGCACCAGCTCCTCCACGGAGGTGCCTTCGCGGGCGGCGCGCTGGGCGAGCTCATGGTACAGGTCTTGCGGAAGGTAGACGGCGGTTTTTTTCATGCTGACGCGGATGGCGCTGGACGAGAGCGCGTTTCCAGCGTAGCATACGCGCCCCACTCACAACAGGTGCAGGCTAACCTACATAGGAAGGGGGGAAACGGGCCGCCGCTTCCAAGAAGCTATCTCAGAGTTCGCCTTGGCGCCGCCCCTTGATGGTTATTGACTAATTGGGATGCCAATGAGCGCCAACCTCTCCCTGTGGTCCCCCTCTCCTGCAAGGAGAGGGGGACCACAATTTGAAGAATTGGTGTGATGCGGCTCAGCCGCATCACACCAATTCCAACCAATCCTCTCCCCCTTCCCGCACGGGAAGGGGGAGTCAGAGGGGGTTAGGTCAGAACCCAATTAGCACTTTATTTAGTCAAAGCCACCTGAAGGGGGCAGCATCATACCCCAGCCTTCAGGCTGGGGTGAAAAAAAGCCGTCTTGAGATAGCTTTTGGAACTCTACAGCGCCATTGCTACCTTTGCCTGCATAAGACGCTCTATCTCCTCCGGGGCATAGCCCGCTTCGGCGAGGATGGCCCTGGTATCCCGGCCTGGCCGGGCAGGGGGATCGTGGCGCACGGTGAAGACGTAGTCGGGGGTCTCATAGGGGAGCGTCGGTACGGAAAGCTGCTTCCCCGGGGCGGCAACTTGGGCCAGGCGATGGGGGGCCTGCACCTGCGCCTCCTCCATGACGGTCTCCGGGGTGTTGACGATGGCGGCGGGCACGGCGGCGTCGGCGAGCTGGCGGACCAGGACCTTGCCTTCGTATCTGCCAATGGCTCCGTCCAGGAGGGGCATGAACCATGGACGAGCGCGGGCGCGGCTGGCGTTGTCTTGCAGGTCAGGGTTATCTATGAGGTCGTTCAAGCCGAGGACTTTGCAGAAGGACTTCCACTGGGGGGTATTGAAGATGGCAACGAAGACCTGGCGGCCATCGCCGCAGGCGAAGAGGTCGTAGATAGCGTAGCCGCCTGCGGTGTTGCGGTCGCGCTCTGCCATGCTGCGCGGCGGGTTGCCGGTGAGCTGGGTCTGGGCCATGTGCTGGCCCACGTAGAACAGGGCGGTCTCAAAGAGGCCGCTGTTGATGAACTGGCCCTTGCCGGTGGTATGCCGTTCCAGGAGCGCGCCCAGGACGCCGTTCACGCCGAAGGAGGCTGCGCCGATGTCCACGACGCTGGCGCCAGCGCGAAGAGGGCGTCCCTTGGGGCCGGTCATGAAGGCGAGGCCGGACATGTTCTGCGCCAGCTCGTCCATGGAGGGGCGGTCGCCGTAGGGGCCGCTGAGGAAGCCCTTGATGCTGCAATAGACGAGGCGTGGGTTGCGCCGGGAGAGCTCGCCGTAGCCCAGGCCGAGACGGTCCATGACGCCGGGGCCCATATTCTCCAGGACGACGTCGGCTTTTTCTGCCAGGCGGTAGAAGATGGCGCGGGCCTCATCCTTCTTGAGGTCAAGGACGATACCGCGCTTATTGCTATTCAGGAAAAAGAAGGTGCCTGAACGCGCGGAGCCGGGGCGACTGGGGTCCAGGGCATCGGGAGGCTCTATCTTGATCACATCGGCGCCCATGTCCGCCAGGATTCTGCCCGCCGTGGGGCCGGCGACGATGTGCGTCATCTCCAGGACGCGGATGTTACGCAGGGGCAAGGAGTTCATTGCAGCGCTCCTGGCGGCCTGGGCCCGCACAGGCCAGGCGATAGGGTAGGGGAGCACTACTTTGGCATAACGACGCGGCGATGTCAATTGGCTGCGGTTCCGCATCGCAATGGGCGAGGAGATTCCGTTTTCAGCCTTTGCGATGCAGACGCTTGAACCAATGGGCAATGGCAGATAGCAACGAGTTGCCCTTCCTGCGGCGACGGCCCAGGCGTTGGGCCTGGCAAGAGGCACAGGTGCAGGCGGGAGGGTGGTCGGCGTACCAGGTGGGTCGCGCCATGAGCTATTTCTTCAGAGACGGTGTGCCATCTGGCATAGCACGGGTGAAGAATATCGGTGGTTGTGACAATAAAGATGTGCTATGGTAACATTATAGCATATGGCAAACCAGGGAGACATGGCATATGATAACTACTACTACAAGACTAGGGGAAGGAGGCCGAGTGGTGATTCCGGCGGAATACCGCAATAAGCTTGGCCTCAAGCCGGGGGATTATGTTTTGATTGTCTTGGAGGGGGACGAGCTTCGCCTATTCACCCTGCGCCAGTCAATCCGAAGAATCCAGGAACTTGTCCGTCAGCATGTTCCTGAAGGCGTGTCGTTGACGGACGAACTCCTTGAAGAGCGGCGACAGGAGGCCTTTTGATGGCTGTCGTCATGGATGCATCGGCGCTGCTCACGTTGTTCCAGCAGGAGCCAGGGGCAGAGCAAGTGGCTGAGCATATGGGAGAAGCTGTGGTCAGCGCAGTTAACCTCACCGAAGTGATTGCAAAATTATCGGAACGGGGAATATCTGAAACTATGATTCGCCAGCATCTGGCTGGCCTTGAACGGCAGACTGTCCCCTTTGATGCAGAGCAGGCCTACCTCGCAGGTCTACTGCGTCCGAGAACACGGCCACTCGGTCTTTCGCTGGGGGACAGGAGTTGTCTTGCCTTAGCCTTGAAGCTTGGCGCGCCGGTGTTGACCGCTGACCACCGATGGCAAGAGCTTTCGCTGGGACTTGAGATTCTGGTTTTCCGCTAGACTTGTTCCGTCCCTTTTCTTGCCTCTCTGACCAGCGCCGCATCCTCTCCCGGCAGCACCGGGCGCGGGTCCAGCACGACCTGGCCTTCGGCGACGCGCGCGATGATGGGCGGGTTGCTACCTCGCAGGCGAGCGGCCAGAGCATCGGCGCCGCCGTCTCCGCCGGCGGGGTCCAGGGCGACAAGCCAGGGAAAGCCTTTGTTTTGCACTTGCTGTGCCCAAACCTATTCGGGCAACGCCACTTCTAGTGGCTTTTCTTTGATGGACCCAAGGCCAAGTATTGAGAAGCCAAGTATGTTTCCCTGAGCGTCTACTTTCTCCATGACGCGATCATCCTTGGTCTCACGGAAGTAGCCTTTTTGCTGGTCAAAGATGACCTCAAGGTAGTCGCCTTTGGGATCGTACCAAATGGTTACTCGTTTTTCTGCCATAGTATGCCACCCCGTTTTATCTTGTCAGTCAGATACGCGGTGATGATGAAAAAACCGCCATCGGATTGCTTTGTGACCACACAAGCCAGTTTGTCCCCGACCGATGTAAATTCGTACCGTTTATAATAGAGCCTTACAAAGTCGTCACTTTGGGAGACGGCCACTACATCCGGGTAGAGGAGCGTCTCCGGTATTGCTGAAACCATCTCTGCCATTTCTGGGTGTTCAAGTATGTGCCTCAAGCGTTCGTCGGTAAGACGAATGAGCTGGCCTTGAAAATCCACCCAGTCCGGCAAACGTCACCTGCCTGGCGTTTCCTGTTCTCTTAATGCTTCCAGACAAATCTTGACCAGGGCAGCGTCCTCTCCCGGCAGCAGGGTGCGCGGGTCCAGCACGACCTGGCCTTCGGCGATGCGCGCGATGACGGGCGGGTCGCCGCTGCGCAGGCGGGCGGCCAGGGCGTCCGCGCCGCCGTCGCCGCCGGCGGGGTCCAGGGCGACAAGCCAGGTGGGCAAGGTCTCGCCGGGCAGGCTGCCAGCGCCCACGGTGGACTCGCCCTTCACCACGCTGGCCCTTGGCCCGATGGCTCGCCGCCAGCGCAAGGCGCGCCGGTGTATTACCTGCGGCGACAGGGCAATCATCCGCCAGGTGGGTATCTCCCGCAGGGCCTCGTCCTTCAGGTAGTGCAGCAGCGTGGCGGTGAGGGCCGCCAGAGAGAGCTTGTCCAGGCGGACTGCCCGGGCCAGGGGGTGCCGCGCCATCCGCTGCACGGCCTCCTGCTTGCCGACGGCGATGCCCGCCTGGGGTCCGCCCAGGAGCTTGTCGCCGGAGAAAAAGGCGAGGTCCACGCCGGCATTGATGCTCTCCTGGGGTGTGGGCTCGTGGGCCAGGCCGAACTGCGCCGTGTCCAGCAGGCAGCCCGATCCCAGATCGTGCAGCACGGGGACGCCCCGCTGGCGTCCCAAGGCCACCAGCTCCTCCGTGGCTGGGGTATGAGTGAAGCCCACCACGCGGAAGTTGCTGGCGTGCACCTTCAAGAGTGCACCGGTGTGCTCAGTAATCGCCTTCTCGTAGTCGGCGGCGTAGGTGCGGTTCGTGGTGCCCACCTCCACCAGCGTCGCCCCGCTCTGGGCCAGCACCTCCGGGATGCGAAAGCCCCCGCCGATCTCCACCGCCTCGCCCCGGGAGACGATGACCTCTTTGCCCGCGGCAATGGCGGCCAGCCCCAGCATGACGGCAGAGGCGTTGTTGTTAAGGGCGATGCCCGCCTCAGCGCCAGTGAGCTGGCGCAACAACGCCTCCACGTGGGCCTGGCGGGAGCCGCGCTCGCCCTCCGCGACATCGTATTCCAGGCCCGTGTAGCCTCCCGCGGCCAGGGTCACCGCCTGGATGGCGGCGCGGCTCAGGGGCGCCCGGCCCAGGTTGGTGTGCAGGATGACGCCTGTGGCGTTGATGAGCGGTTGAGGGAAGACGGTCCACGTCCGGCGGAGGCGGCCCTGGAGGGCCAGCACCAGCTCATCCAAGGAGGGTGGGTTTTCCCCCTGGGCGATGGCCTGGCGGCGCTCCGCTAGCTCCTGGCGTATCATACCCACCAGGGCATCGTGGGAGTAGGTGCGGGCCAGCTCTTGAAGCGGCTCCTGGGAAAGCAGGCGTTCCACGCTGGGCAGGGCCCGGAAACCGGTGGACATGCAGGCGCACCCCACGATGCAGGTTTGCGCTCATTGTAGCATAGGGAGGCGCTGAGTTTCGCAACGTCGCCTCTGTTGCTTGACCATGGAAAAGGGCCAAGGTACAATGGCTGTTAACCCATCAGCTAAGGAACAGGACGGAGCATGTTTGTTGTTGGCCTGACGGGCGGCATAGGCTCCGGCAAGAGTGAAGTGACGAGGAAGCTGAGAGAGCTAGGCGCTGAGGTAATAGACGCAGACCTGGTGGGCCATCAGGCATACCTACCCCAGACTGAGACCTGGCAGGCAGTGGTAAACGCCTTTGGCCAGGGCATCCTTCAACCTACCGGTGAGATAGACCGAAGAAAGCTGGGATCCATCGTATTCTCCGACCCCAAGGAGCTCGCCCGCCTCAATGCCATCATGCACCCGAGGATGTTCAGGATGATCCAGGGGCAGTTGGATGAGTTGCGGGCTAAGGGTGTGCAGGTGGCGGTGGTGGAAGCTGCGATCCTCATTGAGGCCAACTGGACGCCCCTGGTGGACGAGGTATGGGTGACGACGGCCTCGGAGGACGTAGTGGTCCAGCGGGTGCACCAGCGCAGTAACCTGCCGGAGGAGGAGGTCCGCCGCCGTATCCGGTCCCAGCTTTCCAACCATGAGCGTGCGAAACATGCCACCGTCGTCATTGAAAACAACGGCGGCATGGAAGAGTTGCGGTGTGAAGTTCAACATCTGTGGGAGAGTCGCGTCCAAGGGAGGGCTGCGTGACAACGCCAATTAGGGGAACAAGAAGCATCTATCGGGAGTTCCTCATTGAGGAGTACACCGTTGAAGAGGAGCCGTTCTATGTCCCGGTAGGGGACGAGATTGAGCTCTTTGAAGCGGCCTACGAGCAGAAGATACCCGTGCTGCTCAAGGGGCCAACGGGCTGCGGCAAGACGCGTTTTGTGGAGTATATGGCCTGGCGATTGGGCCGTCCTCTGGCCCACATTGACGGGCAACCCGCCGAGGGCGGTGGGTCCACCTTGCCCCTCATCACCATTGCGTGCCATGAGGACCTCACCGCCAGCGACCTGGTGGGCCGCTACCTGCTGGAAGGCGAGGAGACCAAGTGGATTGATGGCCCGCTGACCAGGGCCGTGAAGTCCGGAGCCATTTGCTACCTGGACGAGATAGTGGAGGCCCGCAAGGATACCACGGTGCTCATCCACCCCCTCACGGACCACCGGCGGCTGCTGCCCATTGAGAAACGGGGCCTTGTGCTCCATGCCGATGAGGGGTTCTTGCTGTGCATGTCCTACAACCCCGGCTACCAGAGCGCTATGAAG
>JACQUH010000020.1 GCA_016210375.1 Chloroflexota bacterium | reverse complement strand
CGAAGAATCTGGGGAGGGGTCTCCCACCGCCCCAGATGCTTCACTTCGTTCAGCATGACAAGTCCAAGCCAATCCATAAATGCAACGAATCTGTGATACAGGACACAAGGGAACTATCTCAAAGTGGTTTTTCACCCCAGCCTGAAGGTATTTGCCCAAATAACCTGACTCCCTCTGGCTCCCTCCTTCCCGCATCGGGAAGGGGGAGAAGATACATTTGAATCGGTGGGATGCGGCCTTGCCGCATCCCACCGATTCTTCATACTATCGTCCCCCTCTCCCTTCAGGAGAAGGGGACCACAGGAGGAGAGGTCGGAACCACAGGAGCAGACTATCTGGTCAATGACCAGCAGGGGGCAGCGCCCGGTGAGAGTTTTGAGATAGCTATTGAAAGGGTCCTTCCCCCTTGGCAAGGTATGCCTTCATGGGGGCGAAGTAGTGGTCTTTCCAGCCCTGCCTGTAGTCCGCACCTTGGCCATCGGGGATGCCGGTGTGGACGAGGGTGATCCGAGTACCTCGGGCCGAAGGCTCTAGCAGCACCTCCAGGCGGGAGTCCGGGGCGTCCTCCGGGAAGTCGGTGGTGCGCCACGCCTGGAGGATCCGGCGGTATGGCTCCAGGGCCTCGGTGACGCCCCGGATGTAGCCGTCCCAGGTGGTGAACACCCCGCCGACGGTGGGGTCTATCTCGGCGGCGCCGCCGGTGAAGCTGCCATGCTGGCGGCTATCCAGCCAGGCCTCGTAGATGCGCTGCGGCGTGGCCGGAAGGACGGCAGAGACGCGGATGGACTCCGGCACGGCAGGCTCCTCCTCGGCTTCTACGCACCCCGCTGGGGCGCGTTGCACTGGGCCAGCAAGCTCTCCCAGGCATCGTCTATCTGGCCCTGCTGCCCGGCCAGGGCCCCAGCGTTTTCTGGCCGCAGGAGATGGTCAAAGCGTCCCTGGAGCTTCAGCCAGTCCACGCACGGCTTCTTGACGCGAGGCTTGTGGTTCAGCCTCCAGCGGCCATCCTCAACCTCGTACAGCGGCCAGATGCAGGTGTCCACGGCGACCTCGCACAGCCCTATGCCCAGTTCAACGTCGGTGCGCCACCCTCTGGGGCAGGGGACCAGCACATTGATGAAGCTGGGGCCATCAACCGAGAGGGCTTTCTCCACCTTCCTCATCAGGTCTTTCCACAGATGGGGCGAGGCTTGGGCCACGTAAGGCGCGCCGTGAGCCGCCATGACCCTGGTCATGTCCTTCCGTGGCTGGGACTTGCCCACCGTCCCACTACCCACGGGCGAGGTCGTGGTCCACGCTCCAAAGGGGGTGGCGCTGGAGCGCTGGATGCCCGTGTTCATGTACGCCTCGTTGTTCAGGCAGACGTAAAGGAACCGGTGGCCCCGCTCAACGGCGCCGCTCAGGGATTGAAGGCCGATGTCGTACGTGCCGCCATCGCCAGCGAACACGACGAAGTTCATGCGTTCATCCTCTTTGAGCCGGCCCCGTTTGACCATCGCCTTGTGTGCAGCCTCTACCCCGGAGACCGTGGCTGCGGCGTTGGCAAAGAGGCTGTGGAGCCAGGGCACTCGCCATGAGGAGTAGGGATAGAGGGTCGTTGACACCTCCAGGCATCCTGTGGCATTGACCACGACGGTATTTGGCCCCGCAACCTGGAGCACCTGCCTGACGACGATGGGCTCGGTGCAACCAGCGCAGAGCCGGTGGCCCGGCGCGAGAAGCTCCTCCGAGCTTGCCAGGGTCCTGAGGTTCAGTTTTGTTGCTGTTGTCATGGCTTCGGCCTTCCCTTTGTCTCCAGGGTTCCCTTCGCTGTGGGCAGGGATTTGTGCCCTCCCGCTGATGGTCATGTGACCACTCCACCTGCCCCCCTCCGGCTCCCTCTTCCCCTGGGGGAAGAGGGAGAAGATTGGTTTGAATCGGTGTGATGCGGCTCTGCCGCATCACACCGATTCTTCACATCATCGTCCCCCTCTCCGTTGCGGAGAGGGGGATCACAGGGGGAGAGGTCTGGTCTCAATGGCAACGTATTTGTTCAAAGACCTTCAGGGGGCGGCGCCGAGGATAATTTTGAGATATTTGCTTGGCGCTAGGGGCCCCGCAGTCCCAGATACCGCACCATGGGATCGGCAGAGCCAGCGCTGGCCGCCAGGGCGAGGTCGCGATAGACGGAAGCAAGCTGGCCTGGAGTCGCGTCCCTTCCGCCGATGCCATACACGTAGTTAATCAGGGGGACGTTCATGCCGTGAAGGTAGAGGGCGGACATCACTTCGGCAAAGAGCGGGTTCGCCGCTGCCCCGAAGGAGAAGGCCCGGTCCATGACGCCGACCGCCGCCTTGCCGCGGAGGGTCTCGGCCAGCTCCTGAGTTGGGAATGGCCTGAAGGAGCGGACACGCAGCACGCCCACCTTCATGCCCGCGACCCGGAGCTGGCTGGCGATGGTCCGCGCGGTGCCGGCGGTGGAACCCAGCACGACGACCACGAGGTCGGCGTCGTCCACCATGTGCTTCTCAAGAAGCCCATAGTGCCGTCCGCTGATCTCTCCAAACTCTTCCCCCACCTCCCCTATGACCCTGAGGGCGTTGTGCATGGCCTCGGCGTTCTGCCTCTTCATTTCAAAGAGGGCGTCCGGCATGACGATGGCTCCCAGAGTCACAGGGTTCCGGGTGTCAAGGACGGGGTGGGCTGGACTGTAATCGCCAAGAAACGCAGCCACAGTCTTGTCGTCAAGAAGCTCCACGCGCTCCAGGCTATGGGTCACCGTGAAGCCGTCCTGGGTGTGGAGAACAGGCAGCAGGACATCCCCATGCTCTGCAATGCGCACCGCCATCAGGGCGTTATCGTACGCCTCCTGGGGGTTCTCCGCGTAGAGCTGTATCCAGCCGCTGTCTCGCGCGCCCATGGTGTCGGAGTGGTCGCAGTGAATGTTGATGGGGCTGGAGAGCGCGCGGTTGGCGCAATGGAGCACGATGGGGAGCCGGAGGCCAGCGGCCACGTAAAGGACCTCCCACATATACGCCAGTCCCTGGCTAGAGGTGACGGTCTGGGCCCTTCCACCCGCCGCCGAGGCGCCGACGCAGGCGCTCATGGCCGAGTGCTCGCTTTCCACAGCCACAAACTCGGTATCCACCAGCCTGTTTGCCACGTACTCGCTGAACTTCTCCACCATGAGGGTGGAGGGCGTGATGGGATAGGCAGCCACCACGTCCGGGTTGGTCTGGCGCATCGCCTCGGCCACCGCCAGGCTCCCGCTGAGGCTGGCAAGCCGCTGGTTGGCTAGGGCAGGCTTTCGCTCTAGCCTGGAAGGACTGGCAATCATGCTACGCTCGCTCTCTCACGGTGGCTTCCTCCACCATGGAAATGCATCGTACGGGACATTCCTTTGCACAGATCCCGCACCCTTTACAGTGGTCAAGGTCAAAGCCCTGGAGTCGTCCCCTCGTGACCAGCACGGCGGAATCGGGACAGAATATCCAGCAGAGCATGCAGTGCGTACACTTCTCCATGTCCACCACGGGACGTTTGAGACGCCAGCTCCCCGTCTCATAGAGAGCGGAGTTGCCCGGCGCAAGGATGGCGCCGCCTATAGGCAGGCTTCGCCAGCCAGCCTGGTCCACACGCTCGTTCATGATGAGTACCCTAGCCTTCCCTCACAGTGGCGTACCCCCGCTGGAAAGCGACGATGTTCGCCTCTACGACCGATGGCGCCATGCGGGACCCTAGACGCCGTGTGATCTCCTGGATGCAGCTTGCCGGCGTCACAATGGGAAGCACCCGGACGAGGGCCCCCAGCATGGGCGTATTGGGGATGTTGCGCCTGATGGTTTCAACGGCTATGGTGGTGGCATCCACGGTAAAGAGCCTGAACGTCTTCAGAGACAGTCGTCGCCGCAGCTCCTCGGGGGAAGAGGGCGTGTTCACGACAGCACTCCCGTCCTCCTGAAGGCCCTCAAACACCTCGCGGGAGTCCAAGAGCGTGGGGTCCAGGACGACGATGGCGTTTGGGTTGAGGATGGGGCAGTGGAGAGAGATGGGGGAGTCGCTCACACGGGTATAGGCCCGCATCGGGGCCCCAGACCGCTCGGGACCGAACTCGGGGAAGGACTGGAAGAACTTGCTCTCCACCAGGGCAGCCTGGGCCAGCAGTTCGCCGGCGGTGACGATGCCCTGGCCGCCCCTGCCGTGCCAGCGAATCTCAGTGATGTCCAGGGAGCTTGTTGGCGAAACGAGCTCAGCATAGGGGGCTATCATGGCACCATTCCCCTGCGCTCAAGGTATGCATACGGCCAATTCCCCAGCCATTTGATATTCACGTGGCCTATAGTTCCTATAGATGTAGTCTATTCCCTATTGTATGCAGTCCCCCTCAACTTGTCCACTTTTTTCAGGAATTTTTCAGGTGGGCAGCTATCTCTCTCAGCACAGTCTCGCCAGCGGCATGGCCCAGCAGAGGGCACTTGCAAAGATACCTTATACTAATACTAGTGTGGTGCTTCTAACGCCTTGCTACTGAGCCTGACCTAACCCCCATGCCCCCTTCCCGCCTCGGGAAGGGGAGATAAAGTAGAGATATTTGTGGCACGGCAAAGCCGTGCCACAAATATCTCTACAAATGAAGGATCCCCTTCTTCCTTGGGGGGCTTTGCACCCAAAGTCAGGAAAGTGCGGTTCCGACAGGTCGGGATTCGCCGCGCTCCGCTTGCTCAGAATGACAGGATGAATAGTCACTTGATATAGTCAAAGACCATCAGGAGAGGGGGTTAGGTCATTCAGTCAATGACCATCGGGGGGTGGCGCCGTGAAGCCTCTTGGGATGGCTCGTAGCTAGCAGCATGACCGTACAGACAAGGTCGCTAACCTTGCCCCTGCCTTGGATCAACCGGGACGGGAAACTGATCATCCTGGCCCGCGCCGTCCGCACCTTTGCCCAGGGGGCGGTGTCCGTTATCCTGGCTATTTATCTGGAGAAGCTGGGCTTCAGCCTGGTGCAGATCGGCGCGTTCATGAGCATTGGGCTGGTGGGGACGGCGGTCTACGCCGTCCTTGTAGGGGTGTTTGCCAGCCGCATCGGGCTGCGCCGACTGATGATGGCCTTCACCCTGGGCTCCGCTGTGATGGGCATAGCCCTGGCCTTCACGGGCAGTTTCCCTCTCCTGGCGGTCATCGCCCTGGTCACCAGCTTCAGCGCCTCCGGCGGGGGCAGCAGCGCCGTGCAACCCCTGGAGCTGGCCAGTCTTCCGGAGACCGCGCCGCAGCACCGCCGGACTGACGTCTTTGCCATCTACGACATCGCGGCGACTGTGGCTACGGCACTGGGTGCCCTGGCTGCTGGGCTGCCCCAGGCGCTCCAGAGCCTGCTGGGCATGACGGACCTGGCGGCGATGCGGGCCGTGTTCCTGGGATACACGGCTCTGCACGGGGCCGCCGCCGCCTGCTACCTCTTCGTCTCCGCCGGGGTAGAGGTAGGAACAGCAGGCCAGAGGTGGACCAACCCTTTCAAGCTGCGCTCTCGCCGTATCATCTTTACCCTCTCCGCTCTCTTCAGCGTGGACTTCTTTGCTGGCGGGCTGTTGGCGCAGAGCCTGGTGTCCTACTGGTTCTTCACAAAGTTCGGCGTCAAGCTAGGTTCCATAGCCTTTATCTTCTTCGCCTCCAACATCCTGGCCGCCGTCTCCTTGTGGGTGGCCGCGAAGCTTGCCAGCCGCATTGGCCTCATCAATACCATGGTGTTCAGCCACATCCCCTCCAGCGTCTTCTTGATCATCATGACCCTTGTTCCCTTTGCCTGGCTGGCGGTGGGCCTGTGGCTGGCTCGCTCCTTGCTGGGGCAGATGGACGTACCTACGCGCCAGTCGTACACCATGGCGGTAGTGGGGCCTGAGGAGCGGGTAGCCATGGCCAGCATGAACGTGCTTGCTCGCAGCGTGGTGGCGCCGCCCGGCCCGTCGGTGGCGACGCTTCTATGGAACGCCACCTCGGCCAGCGTGCCCTTCGTCGCCACCGGGGTGCTGAAAATAGGCTACGATCTGGCTCTGTGGGCCATGTTCCGCACGGTGAAGACGCCCGAGGAAGGGCGTCGGGAGAAAGAGCGGGCCACTCGCCAGAGGGTGTAGGGCCCGTGACATAGAAACGTTGGAAGAATCTGGGCACGGCAGAGCCATGCCCAGATTCTTCCCAGCTACACATTGCCTCTCGCCCTATACGTCCAGGCTGAGGATGACGGCGGCGTTGGCGACGGCGCAGAAGTCGGTGGGGCGGTCGCCGGGGATGTCCAGGCCGCCCTTGACCACCGTGATGTTCTTCTGGCGGCCATAGGGGAACAGGTTGGCTATGGCCTGCTTGTCCACCTTGCCTGGCTCTGCCACGCCAATGGTCACGTCCAGGATGAGGTCGGTCCCGCTCTTGCCTATGACGCCCGGGAACCCCAGGCTGACGTGCTGGAGGGCGTTTTGCACCGCCCGAGTGGCAGCCTTGGTGTAGTCTCCTCCGTGCAGGTCAGCGCCCCAGCCCATCTCCAGAAGACAGCGTCGTACCGCCATAGTAGTCCCTCCTTGTGCGGCTTGGTGTGGCAGAGGGATTACATCATGCGCGGGGGATTAGGTCAAGGTGGTGATTTGGTGGCCGAAGTTGGTATACTGACGCAGGTCTGGAGGCGTAGCTTGAGCACGAGGCACCTTCTGTCCATTACTGACCTGTCGCCGGTGGAGATCGGCAGGATCATCCAGCGGGCCATGGAGATGAAGCTCGGGCCTCATAGCCAGCCCCTGGCAGGCAAGAGCATCGCCCTGCTCTTTGAGAAGCCATCGCTGCGGACAAAGGTGAGCTTTGACGTGGGCATCCAGCAACTGGGCGGCCATGCCATCTACATGGGCCGCGATGAGGTAGGGCTGGGGGGGCGGGAGCCGGTGGCGGACGTGGCGCGCGTGCTCTCCCGGTATGTGGACGCCGTGGT
>JACQUH010000212.1 GCA_016210375.1 Chloroflexota bacterium | reverse complement strand
CCTGGAATCCCTTCCAGATCTTGGTGAACAGGCAGCCCGAAGCGATCGGGATGACGACGTGGTCGGGCGCCTGCCAGCCGAGCTGCTCGGCGACCTCGAAGGCAAGCGTCTTGGAGCCTTCGGCGTAGTAGGGCCGCATGTTGATGTTGACGAAGGCCCAGCGGTAGGTGTCCGCCAGCTCGCTGCAGAGACGGTTCACCTCGTCGTAGCTGCCCTTCACTGCCACCAGCGTGGGGCCGTAGATGGCTGCGCCCACGACCTTCCCCT
Organism: Chloroflexota bacterium; assembly: GCA_016210375.1. GTDB lineage: Bacteria > Chloroflexota > Dehalococcoidia > Lucifugimonadales > JACPCL1 > JACPCL1. The sequence continues at coordinate 3,380 of JACQUH010000212.1, read as the reverse complement.
GCTCCAGGTCCGCAGGGATGAAGATGAAGGCTTTCAGGCCACCCCGGGCCGCATGGGCGGCCACGCTGCCCGCCAGGTTCCCCGTGGAGGCACAGGCCATGGTATCGAAGCCGAACTCCAGGGCCTTGGTGGTGGCCACGGTGACCACCCGGTCCTTGAAGGAATAGGAGGGGTTGACGGCGTCGTTCTTGATGTAAAGGTTGTCAAGGCCCAGGTACTTGCCCAGGTTCTTGGAGCGGATCAGGGGCGTAAAGCCCGCGCCGATGTCCACTGCTTCCGTGGCGTCCACGGGTAGGAGATCGGCGTAGCGCCACAGCGTCAGAGGGCCTGCCTGGATACGCTCCCTGGTCATGACCCGGGCGATGGCGTCGTAATCGTACACGACCTCCAGGGGGCCGAAGCAGAAGTCGCACACGTTGATGGGCTGGACTTTGTATTCCCGGCCGCAGGACCGGCAGCGCAGGGCTAAGACGTAGGCCAAAGGCTTCTCCTGGGAGAAGAGGGGCTAGGCTCTGCCAACCAAACGGGGTCGCTTTTCCCCTCTGAGCCAGTAGGTACAATACAACAGCTTATGGTACTTGGATAGCACAGAAGTGTCAAGAATGCATGTGCCTTTGTTTACAACGGAGCCTGGCGCTAACCAGGCGGTATAATAGGAGGGAATGGTTGGAGTCCGCAAGGTTAGAAGCATGTTGTATAACGGATCATACAATGCGCGAAGACCTGGTAGAATCTGAATAAAGTAGCCCTAGGAGGCAGACATGGCTAGCAAGGCGTACATCCTGATCACGGTGGATACTGCCTCAACCCAGCAGGTCGTCAGGCGGTTGCAGGAGGTGCCTGCAGTGGTGGCGGTGCATGAGGTCCTGGGGCCGTATGACATCGTTGTGGAGGTGGAGGCGCCAACCCACGAAGACCTTATTGCGGCGCTACGGCACCAGATACGTTCCATCCGGGGAATCGTCAATACGGTGACGTGTACGTGGCTTTGAGGGGAGTCGTGGCTGCACAGGTCCTTGCCCTGCCAGGGTATGCCCCTGTTACTGGGCCTGCCGTGACCCCTGGGCGAGCACCTGGTCCAGCAGCCTGGCGCACGCATAGACGGCCCGGGTATGAGGCGTCTCCACGCCCAGCTTCTTTCCCAGCTCTACCACCACCCCCACAATGCTTTCCAGCTCCAGGGGCTTGCCCGCCTCAGCGTCCAGGAGCATGGAGGTCTTGTGATGGCCCACCTTCTCGGCGCCGGCCAGGCGCTGCTCCACACTCACCGGCATTACCACGCCCAGCGCCTTGGCCACCGCGTCTGCCTCCTCCATCATGGCCAGGGCCAAAGCTTTCGTTTCGGGGTGGGTGGCGATCTCCGCCATCGTCGCACGGGTCAGGGCACTGATGGGGTTGAAGGCCACATTTCCCAGGAGCTTCACCCACAGATCGCGCCGGATGTCTGGCCGGATAGGGCACTTCAGCCCCGCCTTGATGAGGGCGCGGGCGAGGTCCCTGCAACGGGCCGTCGTTGAGCCGTCCAGCTCGCCGATGGAGAAGCGGTCGCCCTCCAGGTGCTGAACGACGCCTGGCTCCACGAGCTCCGCGGCGGGGTAGATGACGCAGCCGATGACCCGCGCGGGGTCTATCGCACTGGCGATGACGCCCCCGGGGTCAACGCTCTCCAGGTGCTCGCCCGCCAGGGGGCCGCTATACCGCTGGAAGTACCACCAGGGGATGCCGTTCTGGGCCGATACCACCGCCGTCTCCGGCCCCAGGAGCGGTCCCATGTGGGGGACGATCTGGGGCAGGCTGGGGGCCTTCACCGTCAGGAACACGTAGTCCACCGGCCCCACAACTGCGGGGTCGCCCACAACCCCGGGATGGGCCACAAAGTCACCCTGGGGACTTCGGACGCGTACGCCCTGGTCCCGCATGGCGGCGAGGGTGCTGCGAGCGATGAGAGTAACGTCCTCCCCAGCCTGCGAGAGCTTGGCCCCCAGGAAGGCGCCGATGGCCCCCGCTCCGTAGATGGCGAACCTGCTGGGTGGCTCCTTGCTTCCTTCTACCACCGTACTTGACCCCTTGGGAGTAGAGAGTTTTAGTTTAGCTGGCCTTTCCTGGAACAGCGCGCCCCGGCGCACTTGCATTATAGACCGCTTTAGCGCAGGGGGCGGCAGAAACCAGGCTTGCGATAACAGAGCCGCGCTGCCCACCGCCAGGGAAAGCGAATCTGTTTTGTTGCAGGAACCGTAGAACAGAAGCCAAGGGCGAGGAATTCGGCGGCGTCGCAGTCCGGCCAAAGGCGGGCAAGGGTACGTCTGGAAAGGAGAAGGGCATTCCCCTCAGGTGTTTTCCCGTGATGCTCGTTGCCCTTGGGGTAGCGCTGGCCCTGGGGGCTTGCGTTTCTGGGACGCCTACCCCCATCACCGTCGCAGCGACAGCTACGGTGCTCTCGCTACCTGCGCCGTCCCCTGCGACTCCAACGCTGGAAACGCCGGCGGCTACTCCATTGCCGACCAATATGCCTCCTGCCACCCCTACAGCGACGGCCAGCCCAGTGCCCACCAGCACGCCAACCCCTACGCCCGTCAGCGCCCCGACGCCTACCAGCACTCCCACGCCGACACCCACCCGTACGCCAACCCCAACGCCGACCGCCAGCCCAGTGCCTACCAGCACCCCTACGCCGACGCCAGCCTTGACGCCCACGAGTACTTCTACGCCTACCAGCACCCCAACGCCGACAGCCACGCCCACCAGCTCACCGACCGCCACGCCAACGCTCACGGCTACGGCCACGCCGACGCCCACCAGGACACCTACACCGACAGCTACGCCCGCTCAGCCCTCGCCCGTGCAGGTGGAGATACGGGACTTCACTCTCCCCAGCTTCACGGTGGCCGTCGGGACCACGGTGACGTGGGCGCAGAGGGACCCCGTTCCACACACGACCACTTCAGGAAGCAACGGCGTTTTTGACGGCAAGGGTTGGAACAGCCCTTTTCTGGACGAGGGCGCAACCTTTAGCCACGCCTTCACCACAGCGGGGGTGTTCCCCTACACCTGCCGCCTCCACCCCAGCATGAACGCCACGGTAACGGTCGTGGCCTCCTAGTGCAGCGATTCACATGTATCGTTAACTAAGGAAAGCTATCGGCGCAACACGTGGCGCCTTGGACCTCTCCCTCTCCGCACGGAGAGTCCCGATAAAGGTCATTGACAAAATAATCTGCCAATCTGGTTCCAACCTAACCCCCTTTGGCTCCTCCTTCCCCCAAGGGAAGGGGGAGAAGATAGGTTGGAATCGGCGTGTTGCGGCGGTGCCCCAACACACCAAATACTCAAAAAAAAGTCCCCCACTCCACCCACGAGAGGGGGACCCCAGGGGGCGAGGT
>JACQUH010000209.1 GCA_016210375.1 Chloroflexota bacterium | reverse complement strand
GTCCTCGCGAGAGGATGGCAACGGTGTCGCACACCTGCTCCACCTCGTGGAGCAGGTGGCTCGCCAGAACGACGGTGCGCTTCCCTCTCCCCAGGCTCCGAATCAGCTCGCGGACCTCCGCCATGCCTGCGGGGTCAAGGCCATTGGTAGGCTCGTCCAGCAGCATAAGCTCCGGGTCGCCGAGCAGGGCGTAGGCGATGCCCAGGCGCTGCTTCATGCCCAGGGAGTAGGTGTTGTACTTGCTCTGAGCGCGCTGGGTAAGGCCGACAAGCTCCAGGAGGCGGTCCACCTCCTCCGGGCTGCCCTTCCCGCTGATGCCCTGGAAATAGGTGAGGTTGGCCCGGCCAGAGAGATAAGGGTAGAAGGCAGGGGCCTCCAGAATCGCACCGATGCGGCGCAACGCCTCCAGGCGGCCCGTCTTCCCATCACCGCCAAAGAGGCGTACCTCCCCGGCTGTTGGCCTGACAACGCCCAGGACCATGCCCACGGTGGTGGTCTTGCCGGAGCCGTTCGGCCCCAGCAGGCCAAAGACCCCTCCTGCGGGCACCTGAAGAGAGAGGTCATCCACCGCCAGGACGCGGCCGAAGCGCTTGGTCAGGCCGCGTGCCTCAATGACCTGTTCACTCATCGCCCATTTCTCCGCTCTGGCGTGCAGGGGAAGGTCCCCGCCTTTCGGAAGCCGAACTGAACGACGTCTCCGCTGCCCGTGCCCTGCGCGGCGCTTTCCGGAGGATGCTGTAGATGATGGGCACCACCACCAGGGTCAGCAGCGTGGAGGTCAGAAGCCCACCGATGACCACCGTGGCGAGCTCCGCGCCAATGAGGCCTTCGCTATCTCCACCCAGGCCCACCGCCAGGGGCATCAGCACAAAAACAGTGGTGAGCGCGGTCATCAGGATGGGGCGCAGCCTTGTGCGTCCTCCCTGCACCAGGGCATCTATCAAGCCCAGCCCGCGGGCGCGGAGCTGCTCCACAAAGGCCACCAGCACGATGGCGTTGGTGACCACGAGACCGATGAGCATGAGGAGCCCGATAAGCGCCGGCAACCCCAGGGTGCGTTGAGTTACCAGCAGCCCGCCCAGCGCCCCGATGGAGGCCAGGGGCAGGCTGAAGAGGATGACGAAGGGCGTCACCAGGGACCGCTGGCTGACCACCATGACCAGGTACACCAGCGCCACACCCAGCACCATGGCGATGCCCATCTGGGAGAAAGCCTCGTTGAAATTAGCAAAGACGCCGCCGGTTACCAGTTGCACCCCGGCGGGCAAGCCGACCTGGTCTACTCTCTGTTGCACCTGCCGCTGGATGGCCTGGGTGCTGGGGTCGGTGATCGTCCCGCTGATGGTAATGGCTGTCTGCCCGTCCACGCGGGTAATCGGGAGCTGGCCGGCGTCCGTCTGCGGGCCGGCGGAGACCACCGCATCGTTGCGGACATTGATCAGCCCCGGCATGTCCTGAAGAGCCTGCGTTATCTGGGTGGCCGTGGCCGCCAGCAGTGGATAGTCCTCGCCCCGCAACGTGAGCTGCAAGGCATTGGACTGCGGCCCGCCACCGTCGGCCTGGGACACCGTAAGCGAGCGGCCTGGGTCGGCGAGGTCGCGGCGCAGCGTGTCCGCCACCTGCTCCGCGTCAACGCCATCGCCCAGCAGGACGTAGATGGAGGCGGTGTCAAGGCGGCCGGTGCCCCTGCCGAACCCTCCGCTGTTGCCTATGGTGGACTGGTAGACGTTGACGACGCCATCCCTTCGCATCCTGGACAGGACCACCTCCACCTGGTCTAGCTGCTGGACTACGGCGTCGGCAGAGGTTGCGCCAGGCACGGACATCTCCACGCTCAGCAAGGGCTGGCTGGAGCTCGGCAGAAAGCTCAAGGGGATCAGGGGAATTGCCCCCAGGGCCAGAAGAAGGAGGGCCGCCGCAACAAGTAGAGTGCGGCCCTTGTGTGCCAGGGACCACCCCAACAGCGCCCCATACCTTCGCACCAGCGGTGACTGCCGGCCGTCGCCCTGCTTGCCCTGTGTGATGAGCATGCTTCCCAGGATGGGCACCACGGTGAGCGCCACCAGGAGGGAGGCCAGCAGGGCGTAGGTTATCGTCAGAGCAAAGGGGAGGAAGACGAGGCCGATGAAGCCGCCGATGAACCCCAGGGGAGCGAACACCGCGATGGTGGTCAGGGTGGAGGTGATGATGGGCACCGCCACCTCTCTGGTGCCGTTGATGGCCGCTGTCCTGCGGTCCTGGCCCAAGTGGACGTGCCGGTAGATGTTCTCCATCGTCACAATGCTGTCATCCACCACTCGCCCAACGGCCACGGCCAGTCCCCCCAGGGTCAGGATGTTCAGCGTCATACCCTGAAGGTTCATGACCCAGAGCGCCGCCAGGATGCTCACCGGAATGGACACGCTGGTGACCAAGGTGGGCCGCACGCTCAGGAGGAAGGCGAAGATGACCAGCACCGCCAGGAGCGCGCCCAGGAGCACCTCCTGCTTCAGCTCATTGATGGACTTTTCTATGCCCGGGGCCTGGTTGGAGATCTCTACGAACTGGAGGTCCGGTGGCAAGCTGGCCTTCAGGCTATCCAGCCTGGCGATGACCGCCTTGGACATCTTTACCGTGTTGGCGTCCGGCTCTTTCAGGACGCTGATCGCCAGGCTGGGGACGCCGTTGGTCCTGGTAAGGGAAAGGCCTGCCCCCGACCCCAGGGGGAGGTCCGCGCTGAAGACTCCAGGTACGGCCTTCAGCTCCGGCAGCACCTGCGCCTGTATCAGGGCCTGGAGGTCAGCCAGGTCATGGTTCCCCAGCACGCTGATCTCCAGCACCGGGAACTCGTCGGGGTTGATGCGGGCGACCCGTGGCGGCGGGATACCCGCCGGGAGGGTGGCCAGCCCGACTCGCTGGGCGATGTCCCGCTCCATGGCCTTCATGTCCACGCCAAAGGGGGCCTGGACCAGCAGGAGGGAGAGGCTGGGGGACGAGGTGGAGCTCACCGTCGTGACGTTGGGGACGCCCTCAATCGCCCGCTCCAGAGGCACGGTCACCTCTTGCAGCACCTGGTCAGAGGGCGACTGGGGATAGAAGGTGGCAACGGTAACCAGGGGGAAGTCTATATCTGGGAACAGCTCAACGGGCAACCGGGTGACACTGTAGGCTCCTGCAGTTACCACCAGGATCATGAGGGCGAGGGTCAGAATCCTGGCGCGGAAGGCGAGTTGGGTGAGCGTGTCACGTCCTCCTGTTTTGGGCACATTAGGAATAGTATACTCCCGAGGGTAATCACCAGGCGGCGCAAGGCAGCGCCGTTGCTCTTACTGCTTGCTTTGTAGTGGTGGTACCGTCCACTGGCACTGAAGTGCCAGGTTCCAAGTTCACCCAACGCCCGACTTGCTGTCTTTGACTAAATAACGTGCCAATTGGGTTCTGACCTAACCCCCTCTGACTCCCCCTTCCCTTGGGGGAAGGGGGAGAAGATAAGTTTGAAACAGTGGGATGCGGCAGAGCCGCATCCCACTGTTTCATCAGCTGGGTGTTCTCCTCCTTCCCGTGCGGGAAGAGCCTGTCCCTTCCCCCGCAAGGGGGAAGGGACAGGGATAGGGGTAACGTCCTTCTTATGGGAGCATAAGTATTTGGTTCATGACCATCAGTCGGGGGAATTGAATACCACGCACGAGCAAACAGCACCTTGCCATATGCCTATAGACGGACTTGCCTTGGTATGCTATAGTGGTGATTGCCTCTAGTTGACTCGCTTTCGGTTCCTCCTTTAGTGTGAAGCCAGCGGATAACCTCTTGCCAGGGTTATGAACGTCCTCTAGCCGTAACCGCCCTTTGTGACTGTGGCTCTCCAAAACTAGCGCAGGCAAGGTCAGCCTGTGCCTCGCCCGCAGATCGGCGTCAATGTGCTCATTCATGGCATTAGTAAAGAGAACAGTACCCATTGCCCACAGGTTGGCCCTCTCCGCCGTGCTGAAGGCCTTTGGTCTCCCTCCCTCGCTCGCCCCGCAACGCAACCAGTTACCGCTCTATTTAACCTTATAATAAGGTGGAATCAGGATTGACTACTCAGACCCCCTCCTATCTCTCCGAGCTGGACGACAAGACCAAGGATGAGCTGATCTCCCTGGCTGCCCAGGAAGGCCTGGAGGAGCCTTCCCGCCTGACGGCTATGCCCCGGGCTGACATCCTCCAGCTCCTCTTGAGAAGCCGCGCCGAGCAGCAGGGAATGCTCCTGGCCAGCGGCATCCTGGAGATCATGGGCGACGGCTACGGCTTTCTGCGACAGAATGGCCTTGCCAAGACTGGACAGAAAGACGTCTACGTCTCCCAGTCCCAGATCCGCCGCTTCGGGCTGCGCACCGGCGATTCCGTCACCGGCCAGGTCCGGCCTCCAAAGGAGGCCGAGCGCTACTACGGCCTCGTCCGGGTGGAGGCCGTCAATGGCATGGAACCCGAGGCCGCCCGCAATCGCCCCCACTTTGAGACGCTCATCCCCGTCTTCCCCGACCACCAGATCAAGCTAGAGAACGCGCCCCAGGCCCTATCCCCCCGGCTCATAGACCTCGTGGCGCCCATCGGCAAGGGACAGCGGGGCATGATCGTTTCGCCCCCCAAGGCAGGCAAGACCACCATCCTGAAGGACATCGCCAACGGCATCACCATCAACCACCCGGAGATTCACCTCCTGGTCGCACTCATCGGCGAGCGGCCCGAGGAGGTCACCGATGTCAGCCGCTCCGTCAAAGGCGAGATCTTTGGCTCCACTTTTGATGAGCCGGTGGAGGACCACTGCCGTGTGGCAGAGCTCTGCCTGGAGCGCGCCAAGCGCCTGGTGGAGTGCGGCAAGGACGTGGCCATCCTGCTGGATAGCATCACCCGCCTTACCAGGGCGTACAACCTCTCCCTGCCCAGCACCGGCCGCACGCTCTCCGGCGGCATTGACCCGGTAGCCCTCTATCCGCCCAAGCGGTTCTTCGGCGCTGCCCGGAACACCGAGGGCTTCGGCAGCCTTACCATCATCGCCACGTGCCTGATAGACACCGGCAGCCGCATGTACGACGTTATCTACGAGGAGTTCAAGGGCACGGGCAACTGGGAGCTCCACCTCACCCGGCGACTGGCCGAGCGCCGCGTCTTCCCGGCCGTAGACATCCAGCGCTCCGGCACCCGCCGCGAGGAGCTGATCCTGGACGAGGCCACCCTTCGCCAGGTCTGGCTGTTGCGCCGCATGGTCAGCCTCATCACCTCCGACGGCATGGAGAACACCGAGGCCACCGAAAAGGTCCTGGAGCGCCTGTCCAAGACGCGGAGCAACGCGGACTTCCTCGCCACCCTTCACAAAGAGGTCTAGTGCAACTTTGACGCCAGCAGGCGAAACAGGCGGGACCGGCGTGCGCCAGCGCCATCATTTCACCCCCTCGCCCGTCCTGGCTTGGCGGGGTCAGGCGATTGCCACCCTGGTCACATGTGTTAAATCCGCCTGGGAACACCCCGTAACCGCTTGACATCGTATCGGTTTTGGCCTATAGTCCGCCTAGCCTATTGCTTCTCAGTAAAGTAGCAAAAAAGTCCACCTGACGATGGAAAGCCTCCATCGTTCTGATAAGATGGATACAGCGGTCCGCCTGCTAAACAGTGACCAGCAGCAAACATGCGCCTCCTCGGTCTCCGAGCAGGCGTATTTGTGGGTATTGACAACGGATAGCCGCATCCTGTAAAAATGCGTGGGTTAAGCCCAGAAGGAGATCGTATGGACTCATCCTCATATTTTCTCATCCCCGCCCGAGCGGACCCGTCCTTGTTGCCCCGTAGCGGACCGGACCCGGGCTTCGGTCCAGGGTTAGGCTCCATCGGAAGTCCCACCATTCTCCAAACTGGAACAGGGGGTAGGTAGTGAAAAAGCGACTTAGTTTCCTGACCTTCTTCGGGCTGACGGCCCTGCTCATCACCATTGTCGGCGCCATCTCCGCGCTGGCGGCGCCCTCCGCGACGGTGGATGGCACTGTCACGTTCAATAAGGCGTGGTACACCAACGCCGGGGCCGGCGCAGCGGTGACCGTTACCATCACCGACGCCGACTTCAACGTGGCCACCTCTCCGAAAGACACCAATGTGAACATCGCGCCGGGCGCGAAGCTGTTGGCGGGGGGGGTCAAGCGGGTCACCCTGCTCAGCAAGCCGGTCATTGAGAAGCCGGTGGCCTTCAACGCTGGGTCCACCGTTCCCAACGCGAACCTGGATGTAGTGATATTCAGCGCCGCCCAGGGCGTCGTTGACATCATCACCGGGGTTGACATCGCCACGGACACGCTGATTGACATCACCTACAAGAGCAGCGCGAAGGATGGCGTGCTGGTCACCCTCACCAGCACCCAGGACGGCGTCGGTTTGACCGACACCGCCGTGGAGACGGACTTCAACACCGGCATCTTCAAGGCAACAGTGAACCTGGGCACCAGCACTTCCATAACCACCACCCCGAAGAGGCTGTGGGCCCTGGACCAGGCGACCATCACTGCCTCCTTCAAGGATGTCAACGCCTCGGGCGCTACGATTACACGGACAGTGACCGCCAGCGTGGACACCCGCGGCCCCGTCTTCGGTGGCTTTGCGCCCGTGGACAAGTACAGCAGCCAGGACCGCCGGCCGGTCTTCGGCGGCTCCGCCACGGACCAGGGCGGCGCGGGCATGTCGGTCTCCAACGTCACCATCTTCATGGACATAGACAGCACCTGTAAGCTGTCCACGGTGACGGACCCCACAGACGCGACCTACGGCAAAGTGCTGAAGGTGTCGGATAGCTCCGTGGTCGCCGACCCTAGCGCGACGTGCTTCGCTAGCGCCAACGAGCAGGTCGGGGCCACGGTCACCGGCGCCAGCAGCGATGCCACCATCACCTTCACCAAGCAGCCCGCGGCTGAGCTGACCGGGTTGAACACGGAGCTGGACATCCTGTGGATGGTGCAGGCCAGCGACGTGGCGGGCAACAAGGGCACCAGCGACTGCGATACCTCCAAAGACGGCGACCAGCCCTGCCGGCTGCGGCTGGACACCAAGACGCCCCTGCTGACGGGCGCGGAAACGGGCAAGTACTGGGACACCTCCAGTAGCCCTGCGGTGGAAAAGAGCAATCGGACCACCAGCATCGCAGTACGGTTCAACGAGGGCATTGACGCCGCCTCGGCGCAGCCCGGGGACTTCCTGGTGGGCGGCGTGGTTCCGACGGGCGCCACGGTGTACACGGACAACCCAGGCACCGTGTACCTGACCATGGGCACGGCCCTCGCTCGGGACGCCAGGCCAAAGGTAGAGTTCAACACTGTAGCCTCCGGCGCTGCCGTAGCAGACCTGGCGGGCAACCCTGCCAACGCCTCCAACAACGCGGCCATAGACAAGGCCACAGATAAGATTGCACCCACGGTGACCGTAACCCTGGACAAGACGGTCACCAAGGACAAGGTGGTGATCACGGTTACCGCCACTGAGCCCATAGGCGGAGTGCCAACGGTGAAAGTGTACCTGCTGCCCACGGAGACACCAGCCGCCCTGACCGCGAATCCGACGGGGACGAACACCTGGCAGTCCACCTTCAACGTCAGCGGCGCGGACGGCAAGAAGGCCGTGGAGGTCCAGGTCACCGACGTCAACAACAACCCTAGTACCGCGACCAAGAAGGACCCTGCCGATGCAGCGGCCATCACATTCACCCAGGACACCACGGCTCCCACGGTGGGCGTGGTAACGGCGGGCGGCCTGGATATCACTGCGGCCACCAAGGACGTGCCCAGCACGAGCCCCTTCGTTACCGTCAACTTCAGCGAGAAGGTGACAATCAAGTCGGCTACCTTCGGGGTGAAGGGAGGCACGCAGGCTGATGTGAAGACGGCGGGGCAACTGTCCGCCGACGGGAAGCAGTGGAGCTACGCTGCCTCCGGACTCACGGAGGGGAGCTCCTACACGGTCAACATCAGCTCCACCGACGTGGCGACCAACGACCAGGCCGCGGTAAGCACCAAGGAGTTCAAGGTCATCGCCAGGAAGAAGGCCAGCATTCCGCTGTCGCCGGGCAACAACCTGATCTCCCTGCCCAACGAGCCGGAGAGCACGGCCATCAACTCTGTCGTCACGGTGGCGGACGTGTCGTCGGTCATCACCTACGAGGCGGCCACCAAGACGTGGCTGGTCGCGACCCGTGGGGCCGACGGCACACTGAGCGGCACCGGGACGAGCGCCCTGACGAGCATGGACTCCAAACATGCCTACTGGGTGAAGACAAGCTCCTTCACGCCGCTCTCGGTCAATATCCCAGACCCGGGCTTGAGCGGCAACCTGCCACCGTTCATAGCGGTGGAGGCTGGCTGGAACCTGGTGCCCGTGGTGACCCTCAACGTGACGGATGTCACACCTGGGACCACGACCACCGGCGCCGATGCCTACTTCCTGAGCCTGCCAAGCTGGGTTGCGGCCTACACCTATGACCCGGCCACCAATAAGTGGACGAAGATCACTCCAAAGACCTTCGCGAACCTGGTGTTCGGTAAGGGCTACTGGCTGTACGTCACCAGCGCAGGAATCCTGGTACCGTAACGCTCCGGTAGAGCAAAAACAGAGGGGGCCGCCCAAGGCGGCCCCCTCTGTTTTGGGCTAAAGGCGAGCCGTAGGGGCGCAGCATGCTGCGCCCCTACGGTGGCGGGACATTGTCACAGGTGCCGCACCCTTTTGCCCCAATAACCTAACCCCCTCTGGCTCCCCCTTCCCGCATCGGGAAGGGGGAGAACATAGATTTGAATCGGAGTGATGCGGCAGAGCCGCATCACTCCGATTCATCGTTTTACTGTCCCCCTCTCCCGTTGGGAGAGGGGGACCACAGGGGGAGAGGTCGGATCGCACTGGCAAGGTAATTGGCCAATCACCGTAAGGGTGCGGTCATCCAGCCAAGAGACCGAAAGACCCTGCCGGCGGGCGGAGAAAGGGTGAGGGCAACGGCTCCTGGATGATATACTCAGCAACAACTGACCAGTGGCAAACGTCCTGACTTGCATATGCAGCTACCATTGCGCTCCGCTGTAACATCGGCGCTGCTATCCGCGCTGGCGGCCATCGGCCTTCTGGGTGTCGTCCACGCCCAGGAGCCGCCGGTCTACCCCGTGCTGTACGGCGGCACGGCGTACGTGGACGGCCAGCCTGCGCCGGAAGGCGCACGGGTTACAGCCCGCGTGGGCGACTACCAGGTTTCCACCTTGACGGAGCGGAGGGGCCTCTACCGGAACCTCCTAGTCGCTCCCCCCACCAAGGCCTACTACCTCATGCCCGTCACCTTCCACCTGGAAGACCTGACCGCCCAGGAGCAGGATGTCTTTCTGGCAACCGGGGGCCCTACGTTCAAGGAGGTCGGCTACGACCTTCACTTCGCCCGCACCGGCCATGCCATCCCAACCGCCACCGTCCAGCCAGCGCCATCGCCCACGCCGGGCAGCCCACCACCCACCGTCCAGCCTACCCCTACAACCCCGGGCCATGACTCTCCTTCGCCATCGCCGGCGCTCTACGCCGTTGTGGTAGCAGGGGCCGTCCTCCTGGTGGTTGGCGGCTTGCTGCTCTGGCGCAACGTCAAGAAGAGCCAAGGGTAGTCGCCGAGAGGGGCCGGAAACAGGGGCGGTGCTGTGAAGCGCATCCCAGTAAAGGGTGCTACAATAGGCACAGTGCCAGGTACCGCATACTGGGGACCTGTACCGTCCCGAGAACAGTGAGCCATCAGACCCGGTGCTGCCCGTTGGGGTGGCGTCAACCTCAGGCGATCTCATCTCGGTACCATAGGCCCTTGACGCTCCAGCCTAGACGCTGGTAGATTCAATGTAGGGGTTAGCACTCCTCCACGGCGATTGCTAACTTCAAGCGTAGGGGAAAGCGATGACTCTGACGCCCCGCCAACAGCAGGTCCTCCGCATCATTGTGGACGACTATATCAATGCCCCCGTGCCGGTGGCCTCTGAAAGCGTGGCCCACAAGATGCCCACGCATATCAGCTCTGCCACAGCGCGCAATGAGATCGCCGCCCTGGAGGAGGACGGGTACATCCTGCGGCCCCACACGTCCGCCGGCGCCGTCCCCTCCGACAAGGCCTACCGCGCCTACGTTGAGTCCCTGGGCGATGGTCTGGAGCCTTCCCGCAGCGTCAAGCACCACATACGGCGCAACTTCATGAGCGTCAGCATGGACGAAGAGGCCCGCAGCCGCACCGCCGTCCGAGTCCTGGCCGAGCTTGTCCGCGCCGTGGCTATCACTACAGTACCCATCTCTCCGGAGGCCCGCTGGAAGCACCTGGATATTGTTCAACTTCACGACTTTCTGGCTTTGCTCATCATCGTCCTCCAGAGCTCCCGCCTGAGACAGCAACACGTCCCTCTTCGCGAGCCGATGACGCAAGAGCAGTTGACCCAGATATCCACGAAGCTCAACACAAGGCTGTCTGGCCTTTCCACTGAGGAGGTACTATCCAGGAGCGGCGAGTTCGCTGGCGTGGAGCAGGAGTTTGTCCAGGCGGCGGCGGGCTTCATGCAGCAGGAGCAGCAGAATACCCTCCCCGACCACTATATAGACGGCCTCCGCCACATGTTCACCTACCCTGAGCTCGCCGAGGGGAGCTGCGCCCGGGGGTTGGCCGAGCTTCTGGAGTACCAGCAGTTGGTCAGGGCTGTCTTCACCAACATGCCCCAGCAGGGCGTCGTTCGAGTCACCATTGGCGCCGAGCACAAAGACGACCTCTTGCGCCCCTTCACCATCGTCTTTGCCCGCTACGGTACCCCCTCGGGAGCCAGCGGTGTCGTGGGCGTCCTGGGGCCTACGCGATTCCAGTACATCTCCGCCATATCTAATGTCCGTTACTTCGCCTCCGTCATGGGAGAGATGGTGGAGGCTGTCTGAAGCATGGCTATCAAGCGAGACTACTACGAGGTGCTCGGCATCGCGAGGGATGCCTCGGAGGAGGAGGTCAAGAAGGCCTTTCGCCGCCTGGCCCTGGAGTACCACCCCGACCGGAACAGATCGCCCGAGGCGGAAGAGCGCTTCAAGGAGGTCAGCGAGGCCTACCAGGTCCTGAGCAACCCGGAGAAGCGCACTGCCTATGACCGTTTTGGTCATGCCGGCGTCAACGGCAACGGTTCAGCCTCCCAGGGCTTTGAGGGCTTTGGAGACCTGGGCGGCTTTGGGGACATCTTTGATGCCTTTTTCGGCGGCTTTGGCCGCCAGGCCAGGCCGGGCCCCCAGCGGGGCAGGGATATAGAGGTTGCCCTGGACCTCACCTTTGAAGAGGCCGCGCTAGGGGCCGAAAAAGATGTGGAGGTAACCCGCACCGAGGTTTGCGCCCGCTGCCGGGGCACCCGAGGCGAGCCAGGCACCACTCCCCAGGCCTGCGGCAACTGCCGGGGCAGCGGCCAGGTCCGGCGGACCCAGCAGAGCCTCTTTGGCCACTTTGTTCAGGTAGTCCCCTGTACCACCTGCCAGGGCGAAGGCCGGGTGATAGCCAAGCCGTGCACCCAGTGTCGCGGCGCTGGCTACGAGCGTCATGCCCGCAAGCTCAAGATCACGGTCCCCGCGGGCGTGGACGACGGCGCCCAGATGCGGCATTCTGGCGAAGGCCAGGCCGGGGCCCTGGGCGGGCCCCCGGGCGACCTGTTCCTGGTGCTCCGTGTCCAGGGGCACAAGCTATTCAGCCGCCGCGGCGTTGACCTGCTGTACAACTTGCCCATAAACTTTGCCCAGGCTGCCCTGGGGGACTCCGTACCGGTCCCCACTCTGGAAGAGCAGACCACCCTCAAAATCCCCGCTGGCGTCCAGTCCGGCACGGTCCTGCGAATCAAGGGGGCAGGCATTCCCTATCTTCAGCGCAGGGGCCGAGGCGACCTTCTGGTGACGCTTCACGTCGTGACGCCCACCTCCCTGGACGCCGAGGAGCGCAGGTTGCTGGAGGCCCTGGCGAAACGCCTCGGCAAAGGCGACGGCGCCGAAGAGGCCGGCAAGCGCCGGGCTGACCGCTCCCGATCCAGGCCAGGCGCTTCATGAGAAAAGGGTCGGAGGGGGAAGCCTTCGTCCAGGGTTCATGGCGTGGAAGAGAAAACAAGCTCGCTGGTCGCGGGCGGCAACCAAGCTATGGGCAATTCGCCGCGCACCACCGCTGGCGATGGCTGAGATTGGACCCTTGGACTGGCTAGAGCTCAGCATTCAGGCCCCCGCCGAGTACGTGGAACCTCTGTCGGAGATCTTCCGGCGGTACAGCGATGGCAACGTCGCCGTCCAGACGGAAGGTGACTGGGACCCCGATAACGACCCGGGCCAGGCAGATCCCCCCTCCCGCATCACCATCACCGCCTATCTCAGGCTAGACGACACCCTGCGCAGCCGTAAGGCCATGATTGACGTCGGCGTCCGTCTAGTGTCCCACCTTCAACCTCTCGGCGCCCTCCAGGAGCGTGTGTTGGCGGAGAAGGAGTGGGAGACCGCCTGGAAGGCCCACTTCACGGTGCTACGCGTGGGGCGACGCATCGTCCTCAAACCCACCTGGCACGACTACGCGCCGAAGCCAGGGGATGCCGTTGTGGAGTTGGACCCGGGCATGGCCTTCGGCACCGGCCACCATCCCACCACCCGCATGTGCCTGGAGGAATTGGACCGCAGGGTACAGCCTGGCAGCCGCGCCCTGGACGTGGGCACCGGCTCTGGCATCCTGGCCATTACCGCTGCCCGGCTGGGCGCTGCCCACGTCGTGGGATTGGACATAGACGGGACCGCGGTGCAGGCGGCCCGGGAGAATGTCACGCGCAACGGCGTCGCCGGGAAGGTACGGGTGTACCCGGGATCTCTCCCTCACCCAGAGGCTCCCGCGGCAGCCTTTGACATCGTGGTCGCCAACATCACCGCCGGGGCCATCGCTGCCCTGGCTGGGGAGCTAGCCCAGACGATGGCCCAGGACGGCACGCTCATCGCCTCAGGCATCATCGCCCAGCGCCAGGCCGAAGCGGAAGACGCCATCCAGCGCTACCTTACCATTACCTCGCGCCGCCAGGATGGCGACTGGCTGCTGCTGACGGCCACGCACCAGGCATAAGGGTTTATCTCTATGACTCTTCAGCAGCGCCACCTGATGGTCATGAACGAAATAACCTAGCAGAGAACGGCCGGGTTGCAGTTCCTCTCTCCCTGCGGGGGACTGGTCAGGGGTGAGGTCCGACCTAACCCCCTTGGTCCCTCCTTCGTCCTTCCAAAGAAGGACTCAAGGACAAGCTCTGCCCCCAGGGGAAAAGGGGAACTAGCAAACGTGAGAATCCCATCCTCTCTCCGCTGCGGGGCTTTGCACCAAAGGTCAGGAAGGTGCAGGAAACCTTGGGTTTCCTGCTGAGGTCTGGGGTGTCCCCAGATTCAAATTCCCCCTCTCCTGCAGGAGAGGGGGACCAGAGGGGGAGAGGTAACTATCTCAACACCCTTTTGAGGACCGCCCCATAAAGGAGGGCGGCATGATGC